>NZ_JBEORT010000120.1:0-20359 GCF_040302425.1 Streptomyces sp. NPDC126497 | reverse complement strand
GCGCCGGGCGCGCGGCACCGGCGGCCGCGCGCCGCCGGCCCCGGCGGGGGCGCACCACCTCGACCACCCCGAAAACCGCCCATGTTCGGACACTACGCCCAACACGTCGCGGCGGCATCCAGGTGCCGCGGCGGCGCCGGGCTCACTCCTTTCCCATGGCCCGGCGCACCGCGTCCTTGGTGCGGTCCATGAGCGCGGCGACCGGACCGAGCGCCATGTTGGCCGCCCCGGACTCGACACCCGGGTGCGGACGCGTGGGCGCCATGGCCTCGGCGGCCTTGATGGCCTTGGCCATGGTGGCGAGCCGGGCGGCGTCGGCGCTGCGGTAGATGTGGGTGAACTCGTAGCGCTCCTCCGCCCTGGCGTGCTCCTGGACGTCCTTGCGCAGCATGCGCAGCTGGGGCATGAACTTCGGGTCGTCGGTGTCCATCCCGTCCAGGGCGGTGAGGGTCTCCTTGGCCGCCCGCTCCTCCGCGAGACGGTCCTCGACGACCTGCTCGCCGCCCGGCAGCGCCCGCCGGGCGAAGGGGTGCACGACCTCCTCCTCCGCGGTCTCGTGCACGGCCAGCAGCCGTACCAGTCGGCGGAACGCGTCGCGGCGCTCCTCGCCGGTGGCGGCCTCGACCTCGTCGAAGAGGTTGCGGATGTCACCGTGCTGGCGCTTGAGCAGGGCGACGACGTCGTCGTCCGCGGCGCGGTCGTCGCCGGCGTGGGGCGTGTGCGGTTCGGACATGGCGGCGCCCCTCACTTCTCGCGCATCGCGGGGTCGGGGTGCTCGCCCTCGGTCTGGACGCGGTACTCACGGCCGAACATGTCGTCGTGCTCGGCCATCACCCGGTCGCTCGGCGGCGCCTCGCCGCCGTGGAGGGTCTCCTGCATCCGCTCGAACCGCTCGTGCGCCTCGCGCACGTACCCGGCGCCCAGCGTGGTCAGGTCCATCTGGGTGTCCAGCAGCTCGCGCAGGTACTGCTTGTTCGGCTCGAAGGTCAGCACGTTGGGCAGCTCGGGCGCGAGGACCTCCTGCGGCTCCCGGCCGTCGTGCCGGCGCATCAGGTCGCAGGCGGTGTGCAGGTGCTCCAGCTCCATGTTCAGGTGCAGCTCCCAGACCGCCTTCACCTTCGGGTCGCTCTCCTGCTCCATGAAGGAGTGGTACAGGTAGCACTCGTTGTACTCGTGGTTGACCAGCTGCTCCCACCAGGTCTCGCCGGGGTCCACGAGGGACTCGTAGTGGGTGACGTGCTCCTCCTCGATCAGCCCGATCTCCTGGTACAGCTGGCGGGCGATCGGCTCCATGTAGGTGGGGCCGGTGTTCATGTAGAAGTTCATCGTCTGCTGCTCCGTCGACATGATCGTCAGCGCGTGCAGCTTCGACAGCGGGTTGGTCTCGTCCTTGGCGTACGGGTCGCGGACGTTGTCGACCGGATCGCGATGGTGGAACCGCGTGGGACGGCCCGGCATGACCTCGGTCAGGTTGTCGACGATCGACTCGGCCTTGCGGTGCTCGATCATCTCGTACAGGTTCGCGTACCGGTACAGGTGGTCGAAGTCCTCCAGCACCCCGAACTGGTAGGCCTGCTTCAGGTACGGGTCCGGCTCCATCCGGGCCACCCACGCCGTCAGGTCGACCGCGACCTGTTCGTAGGCGATCGTCGTCTCCAGCACCGACGAGACCCCCGGGAGCAGCCAGTTGACCACCTTCTGCTGCTGTGCCTCGATGTAGCGCACCTGGGCCAGCTGCCGCTTGATCTCGGGGTCGGCCGTGTGCCGGGCGAGCTGGTGGCTGAACAGGATCGCCTCCACCTCGATCCCGTTCATCGTGATGATCCGGCACCGGGTGTACGGATCACCCCGGTCCGGATCGACCGGCTCCACGTTCAGCTCACGCCAGCTGCGCAGTTGCCGGTCGAGCGGGATGCCCCGCTGCTCGAGCGGATTGAACGTCATGGGAAGGCCTCCTGGGGGCGAGGGAATCGCGAACCGGCGGGGTACCCCGCCGCGCGCGGAGGGCACCGGTTCACCACCGCAGTCTGTCCGTCGGGGGCGAATTCCGGCCACCGCTCAGGGCCGGCGGCCGCGTTCTTCCTCCTGATGGGTCAGCCGATATGACAACCGGGCCGGAGTGTGGCCGGGCGGCCGGCCGGTGCCGGGGGCAGCCCGTGGTCGGTGAGCGGGCCGACCGACAGGCCCGCCTCCCGGCAGCCGGCCACGATGCCGGGAAGGGCGCCCAGCGCGGCCCGCCAGCAGCCCGGGGCCGACATCCCGTCCGTGTCGTGCAGGAGGACGGTGCCGCCGCCGCGCAGACCGTCCGTGACGGCCGAGCGCACCGACGCCGGGGTGGCCCCGGCCGTCCAGTCCCGGCCCCAGACGGTCCACAGCACCGGACGCAGACCCGCCGTACGTGCGGCGGCCCAGCGCCCGGAGGTGAGGATGCCGTAGGGCGGGCGGTACCAGAGGGGGTGTCCGCCGGTCAGCTCCCGCACCGCGTCGGCCGCCCGCAGCAGGGCACGCACGTCGTCCGCGGGGGCCGGCAGCCAGGGACGGTCGTGGCTCCAGCCGTGCACGGCCAGTTCGTGCCCGCGGCGGACGGTCTCGCGGGCCACGGAGGGATGCCGTACGACGCGGTCGCCCAGGACGAAGAAGGTCGCCCGAACCCCGAGTCCCTCCAGCGCGTCGAGGAAGCGCGGGGTGGACTCGGGGTCGGGTCCGTCGTCGAAGGTCAGCGCGACGTGGACGGGGTGTCCGACGCCGGCGAGGCGCGGGAAACGGCGGCGCACCGCGGGCAGCCAGGTCGCGGCGGGGGCGATGTGCGCCGCGGCGACGAGGGCCGGAGCGGCCAGCACGGCCCCCGCCCGCCGGGCGGGGGGAAGACCGGGGGACAGGGGCATCGGCTTGCGACTCCTTTCCGCGCGGGCCGGTCGCTCCGGAGCGCCGGCCGGGGCGCCTACGGCACCGGTCGGGACGCGTCGGCGCCCGGACCCCGCGACACCGCGTCCCAGCTTCCGGAGACCGACGGGGCACGGGCCAGTCCGACGGTCCCCGCCCCCATGAGCGCCACGCCGAGCACCGCCGGCACCACCCGCACACCGAGCGTGACCTGCTCTCCGAACAGCGCCCACCCCAGCGCCACGCCCGTCAGCGCGTCACCGAGCGTCAGCGCGGGCTGGGACGCCGCCAGCGTCCCGGCCCGGAACGCGCCCTGGAGCAACAGGAAGGCGACGCCCCCGGCGGCGGCGGTGGCGTACAGGGGCCACGTCCCCAGCACGGCGCCCGGACCGTCCGGAATCCTGCCGGTCACCTCCTTGAGCAGCGCCGCCGTCAGGGAGAACGACACGGCGGACGCCAGCCCCAGCAGCCCCGCGCGGGGCGCGCCCCGTACCGCGCGGGCCGTCACCACCAGCGCCACCACGGCACCCAGCACCGCCCCCGCGGTCATGAACCACCGCCCCGCCGAGGCCGTGGACCGGCCGGCCGTGGGAGCGACCGAGATCAGGAACACCGCGAGACCGGCCGCCAGGGCGACGAACGCCAGCCAGGTCCTGCGGTCCGGACGACGGTGGAAGACCACGCTGCCGACGACGAGGGTGAACAGCAGCTCGGTGGCCATCAGCGGCTGGACCAGCGCGAGACTGCCCACGCCCAGGGCCGCCGCCTGCAGGACCGTCGACAGCGCGAGCATCCCGGCCCCGGCCACCCAGGAGGGACGCCGCAGCACCTTCCCGAGCCAGCGGACGGCCTGGCGCGCGCCCACGCCGCCCTCCGGTTCGTCCGCCGCGGCCCGCCGTTGCAGCACCGAGGCCGCGGCGTTGGACAGCGCCGCCAGCAGGGCCAGGACGACGACCAGCACGCCGTGTCGCCGTTCAGCCGGACACGGCGGCGAGTCGCCGGTACGGGCCCGGCGCCGCCACGGACGTCCGGGGGAACGGCACGTCGGCCGTGCCGGCGGGGGAGGCGTGGGACATGGGCTGCACCTCGGATACCAGGGTGAACGTCCCGGGGACCGCCGTCCGCGGCCGCTCCCGGGGTTCGTCGGGGAGAGCACCCCGGAGTATCCCCGCTCCGGCCGCCGAAACGTGCGGGAGCGCGTTTCACCGGCGCGGCGCGGGAGACACACCACCCCGTGCACCCACTCTCCTCGGTACCCCGCCGGTCCGCGCCGGCGGACGGCGGGCTGAGCCTGCTGATCGTCAGCGCGAGCATGGGAGCCGGCCACGACACGGTGGCCCGCGAACTCGCTCGCCGCGCCCGGGAGCAGGGCCACGACGCGCGGGTCGTGGACCTCCTGCGGCTGCTTCCGTACGGTCTGGGGACCGGGCTGCGCCGCTCCTACCGGTCATCGGTGCGTCACTTCCCCTGGATGTACGCGGGCCTCTACCGGGCGCTGCTGCGTCCCGGCCCGCGGCGTCGGCCCAGCGGCGTCCCCCTCGCCCGGCTGGCGGCCCGCCGTCTGACGGAGCTCGCGGAGCACACGGGGGCCGACGTGGTGGTCCCCGTCTTCCACCTGGCCGCCCAGCTGACCGGCCACCTGAGGGCCCGGGGAGGGCTGAGGCCACCGAGCGCCGTCCTCGTGACCGACTTCGCCGTCCACCGGCAGTGGCTCCACCCCGGCAACGACCTGTACCTCTGCCTCACCGACGACGTCGCGCGGGAGGTGGGCCGGTGCGTCCCGGTGCCCGTCGAGACGACCGGACCGGTCGTGGCACCCGGCTTCCTCGCGCCGGCCGCCGCAGCGGCGTCATGGCGGCGGCGCTTCGAGGCATGCGCCCCCGGACGCCCGCCGGTCGTGCTGTCGGCCGGCGCCTGGGGCGCGGCCTCGGAGCTGGAGGGGACCGCCCGGCTGCTCGCCGGCGCCGGCTTCCTCCCGGTCGTGCTGTGCGGCCGCAACGAACGCCTGCGGACCCGGCTGGCCGGCCTGCCGGGCACGCTCGTCCCGGACTGGGTCACCGACATGCCCGGCCTGCTGTGCGCGGCCCGCGTCCTGGTCGACAACGCCGCGGGCCAGACCGCCGTACAGGCACTGGCCTGCGGGCTGCCCGTGGTGGGCTACCGTCCACTGCCCGGCCACGGTGCGGAGGGGGTACGCCGGATGGCGGCGCTCGGCGTCTCGGAGACCGCCGCGGACGCCGCCGCCCTGCTGCGCGCGCTGCGAAGGCTGTCGGCGGACGGCGCGTACCGGGAGCACCGGATCGCCCGCGGGCGGCGGCTCTTCCGGGAGGACGCGCTGGCCCGGGTGACCGCGCTCGCCGGCATGTCCTCCGAGTGACCGGGACCGGGGCGCCGACGCACCGGGAGCCGCGGCCCGCGTCAGCCGTCGCCGGTCGGCCGGGTCCCGGGGGGCGGGGGCGGGGGCAGGCCGTCGGTGAACCGGTGCCCGTGATGGTGGAGGAGCCAGCGGCCGAACAGGGCACCGCCGAAGATGACGAACCCCACGCCGATGAGCCAGGACTCGACGATGAGGACGACGCCGACGGTGCCGTAGCTGATCGCGTTGTCGACGATCAGCGGGGTGAAGACGAAGTAGGAGAAGCCCCGCAGGCCGATCAGGCCCGCCATGGTGGCGATCGCGCCCGGCAGCAGATGCCACCAGCCGATCTGGCCGCCCAGCAGGAAGCGCTGCCCCCACCAGAAGAACAGCACGCCGGTCACCAGCGAGACGGTGATCCGCTCCGGCCCGTGCATGGCGTCGCGGGTCAGCACCTCCTGGTAGAGGTACGCGGTCAGGGCGCACAGCCAGGTCGCCTGCCGCCAGATCCGGTGCCACGGTCCCGGCTGCAGGTTCCACATCCGCTCGTAGCCGTTCTGGACGCTCCCGCCGAACGGGATGCCGAACGCGGCGAGGGCCAGCACACCCCACACGCTGGTGGTGCCGATCACCTCGCGCGGCGGACTGATGATCTCCGCGAGGACCTGCGCGGAGCGGCCGGACAGCCCCATGCCGTCCGCCAGCCAGGCCGCGAAACCGCCCCGCCCGAGCGGATCGGCGGCGGCGATCACGATGAGCAGGGGCGCCAGCGTGACCAGTGCCAGCGTGGCGAAACCCATGGCCCTGTGCATCAGTTCGATGTCACGGCCGCGCCGCATCAGGGTGTGGGCGCCCAGCCACTCCCATCCGTGCCGGAGCGCGCGCAGGCCACGCCTCACGGTGCGCTCCTTCGTCGGCTCGCGTACACGCACCTGTGTCACCCGTCGGCAGGCGGGACAAACCTGGGCGGGGGAAGGGTGCTCCTGTCCCGGTGCGCACGGCGGACGGGAGGGGCCGGGCGCACCGGTCCCGAGCGTCGCCCTTCGGCCGGGTCCCGAAACACGGTCTGGTCCGCGTGCGGGATCCCGGTCCGCCCCGCGGGTGACGCCGGACGCCGGCCGGTTGCGCTCCGGGCCGGGACCGGCCCCGCCGACAACCCGGCGGCCGCGCACAGCAGCAGCCCCAGGACGAGAGGGAGGGCGGCGGCGGTGAGCAGCCCACCGGCTGTGCCGGACACGGCACCCGGCACGAGCCGTTGCCGCCGGTTCACCGCCTGCGGCAGCTGGGCCAGGCCGATGTCGTAGGTACCGGACCGCTCCAGGTGCGAGGCCAGGCTGCGGATCCATCGGGCGCTGCGCCGGGGGTCCCAGCCGCAGGACCGGTCGCCGCGGATGTGCAGGGCCCGGAAGCAGGCGTCCAGCAGTGCACCGCACGGGTGGCCCCGGACGTCGTCCGCGGTCCTGAAACGACGTCGGTCGAGCAGCTCCGCGGGATCACTGCCGGGCCGGTCGTAGACGTCGCGCATGAGGCTGATGAACCACGGGTTGCGCGGGACCTGCCGCAGATGGTCCGGCAGGTCCCGCGGCGCTGTCCCGAACGCGCTCCAGCGGACTCGGCCGGCCTGCGTGCCGCCCGTCAGGTGGGCGAGCGCGTCCACGGCGGTGCCGGCCCGGGCCCGGGCCGTCACCGCACCACGGAGCGGACCGCCGCGTGCCAGGAGTTCGGCGTGGCGCCCGTCGCGGCACGTCAGTACGGAGGGCAGGCCGCCCCAGGCGGCACCGACCCCGTCATCGGCGAACTCGTCACGACCGGTGGCCGCCGCCTGGGACCTGGCCGTCGGCCAGGACGCCCTGTACCCGGGAGCCGCCGCGACCCGGCCCAGCGGCGCGGAGCGCGTCCTCGCGCGCTTCGTCGACAAAGCGGTCGAGACCGGCGCGCGCAATCCGCGCGCCATGGCGGCGCTGCTGGACGTCATGAGCCTGGAGAAACCCGCGACCCGCCTGCTCTCGCCGGACATGCTCGTCGGCCCCAGGAGGCCGCAGCGGAGCGGAAGAGCGCTCTGCCGTAGCCGGACGGTTCCCGTGCCCCGGCGGGACCGGCGGGGCCGTGCCGGGCGGCGGCACCGGAGCGGCGGGGCGGAACGCGGCGGAGCGCTCCTCCGCTCCGCCTTCCGTCCGACCGTCCTTCCGGCCGGGGACGTGGTCAGCCGAGGTCGTCGAACATGGCCAGCAGCGCCTGCTCGTCCGGCTCCGGCACGGACCGCTCCGGCTGCGGCAGCTGCTCGGCCCACACCGTCTTGCCCTGCGGCATGTAGCGGGCGCCCCAGCTGCTGGTGAACTGCGCCACCAGGTACAGGCCGCGCCCGCCCTCCTCGGTCATGGCCGCGCGCCGGATGCGCGGAGAGGTGTTGCTGCGGTCGGAGACCTCACAGATCAGGGAGTCGTCGCGCAGCAACCGCAGACCCACGGGCCCCTGGCCGCCGTACCGTACGGCGTTGGTGACCAACTCGCTGACCACCAGCCCGGTGTTGAAGTCCAGCTCCGACATGCCCCAGGCGGCGAGCTGGTCGCGGGTCACCGCCCTGGCCCGCGCCACGACCGAGGGGTCGGACGGGAACTCCCAGCTCGCCACCCGGTCCTCGGGCAGCGCGTGCACACGGGCCAGCAGGAGGGCCACGTCGTCGTGCGCGCCGCCGGGCCGGAGGGCGTCCGCGACCCGGTCGCAGATGTCCTCCAGCGCCGGACCGCCGCGTCCCAGCGAGGCCAGCAGCTGTCCGGTGCGCACGTCGGTGTCCCCGTAACCGCGGTCCTCCTTGAGCAGGCCGTCGGTGTACAGCGCCAGCAGACTGCCCTCGGGCAGGTCGACGGCGGCGGACTCGTACGGCTGGAGCCCGCCGAGCCCGAGCGGGGGACCGCCCGGCAGGTCGACCAGCCGTGCCCGCCCGCCCGGCGTCAGCACGGCGGGCGGCGGATGCCCGGCCCGCGCGGCCGTGCAGCGGCACGACACCGGGTCGTACACCGCGTACAGGCAGGTCGCCCCCGTCGCCGGGTCCTGTTCGTCGGCCGATTCGTCGGGAGTGCGGCTGACCAGGTCGTCCAGGTGGGCCAGCACCTCCTCGGGCAGCAGGTCCAGCCCGGCCAGCGTCCGCACCGCCGTACGCAGCCGGCCCATGGTCGCCGCCGCCTGCAGACCGCTTCCGGGCACGTCCCCGACGACCAGCGCCACGCGCGCCCCGGACAGCGGGATCGCGTCGAACCAGTCCCCGCCCACACCGGCCCTGGTGTCCGCGGGCAGGTAACGGGAGGCGAGTTCGGCGGCGCTCAGCCGGGGCAGGGCGTGCGGTAGCAGGCTGCGCTGCAGGGTCAGGGAGGCGTGGTGCTCCCGGCGGTAGCGGCGGGCGTTGTCCAGGCTGATCGCGGCACGGGCCGCCAGCTCGCCCGCCAGCGTCAGGTCGTCCTGCTCGTACGGCTTCGCCCTGCCCCGGCGGTAGAAGCCCGCCAGGCCCAGAACGGAGCCCCGCGCGGACAGCGGCGCGCCCAGGTAGGAGTGCACGCCCTCGCCGAGCAGGCCGACGGGGTGCGCCCGGCCGGCCGGCGACCCGGACAGGGCGGCGGTCGGCACCGAGTCCGTCACCGGCCGCCCGGTCTCCAGACACCGGGCCTGGGGCGTACCGGCGGGGTAGCCGGCCGGCCCGCCCACGTCACCGGCCGGGGCGTCGCGGGCGTCCTCGCCCGCCCAGACGGCCACCCGGCGCAGCGCCGCGTCGGGGCGCGGCCGTCCGGGCGGTGGCTCCTCGCCCGCCAGGACACATTCCAGCAGGTCGACGACGACCAGGTCGGCGAAGCGCGGCACGGCGATCTCCGCCAGTTCCTCCGCGGTGCGCCACATGTCCAGGGTGGTGCCGAGCCGTGTGCCCGCCTCGTTCAGCAGGGACAGCCGGCCGCGCGCCTCGGCGGCGAGCCGTCCCACGCCGGGCTCGCCGACCAGCAGCAGCCATGCGTCGGCCGGTCCGGCGGACTGCGGTTCCGCCGGGGCGCCGGGCGCGTCCGCCTCCGCCGCCACGGGGGAAGCGTCCAGGAGCGGCACACGGCGACCGTCGGGGGCGGCCGCGGTGGCCGGGCCCGGCGCCCCCGTGTCGCGGGGGCCCTCGAAGCTGACCTCCACCGCCGCGCCCTCCGCGTCGCCGTGGTGCAGCTCCCGGCGGCGCAGCACGGCCACGCGGTTGCCCCCGAGCGGCACCTCGGCGAACGCCTCGCAGTCCGAGGAGATCAGCTCGACGGCACGCTCCAGCAGGATCAGCCGCTCCTGCGAGGCCAGCAGGGGCGGCGGGCCGCCGTGCCGGGACAGCTCTCCCGAGCCGAGGTCCAGCTCGGCGTGCCCGCCGTGCTCCCTGGCCCGGCGGAAGGAGCGCATCAGCTCGAGTTCGCGGGACGCGCTCAGCTCCAGCAGGCGCTCCGCGATGCGCTCGGTGGCGTCCTGCAGGACCAGTGCCATGCCGGGATCGGCCAGCTCCCGGGGCACGGAGAGGTTGACCGCGCCCCGCACGGTGCCCCCCACCGGATCGCGCACCGGCGCGGCCACGCAGGTCAGGTTCTTGAGCCGGTGCAGGAAGTGCTCGTGGCCGACGACCATGAACGGCGCCCTGGTGCTCAGCACCATGCTGACGCTGCTGGTCCCCATGAACTGCTCGTCGACGTTGGCGCCCGGCACCAGGGAGGCGGCGTCCATCAGCTCCAGCCCCGCCGGGTCGCCCCGCCGGTCCACGATGTTCGCCCGTGAGTCGACCAGCGCCACGGTCACCGGCACGCCGGAGAACCGTTCGCAGAGGCGGTCCAGCACCGGCGCGGCGGCCCTGATCAGCCGGGAGTCGGGATCCAGGTCCCGCTCGACCGGCAGGGCGGCCCCCTCGCGGTCGATGCCGAGGGACTGCGAGCGCTGCCAGGAGGCGAGGATCTCCGGGCGTACTCCGGCGACCGGCTGGCTCCGGTCGCCGCGGCCACTGCCCGAGGGGGTCGGATACGGGTCCACAGAATCAGAGTAATCGGGCAAACAGGACATGTGCTCGGTCGTGAGCGGACCGGAGGGACACCTCCCGTGTGCCGGCCGCCCGCGGCCCTAGGCTGGCGTCGTGCGCACCGTGGAACTGCTGCCCGACACCGCCACCGAGACGTACGTCCGGGAGGTGTGGCGCGTGATGGCCGCCGCGGGACTGCCCAGCCTCGCGGCACACCGGCACCCGACCAATCGGCCCCATGTGACCCTCGCGACGTGCGAGGACCTCCCGCCCTCGGCCGGGGAGGAGCTCGCCGCGCTCCTCGACGGCGGGCTGCCCGTCCCGTTCCGGCTGGACGGGCTGCTGCGCTTCGACGGGCGCACCCGCGCGCTCGCCTGGCGCGTCACCGAGGACGCGGAGGTCCTCGAACTGCACCGGCGGGTGTGGGAGGTGCTCGCCGCCACCGCCGGCCGGCTCAACCCGCTGCACGCTCCGGGCCGCTGGATCCCGCACGTGACGCTGGCCCGGTCGCGCCGCGCCTCGGCGCACTGGCCCGACCGCCTGCTGCCCGCCGCGCTGCGCGAACCCCGGGAGGCGGCCTTCACCGGCGCGCGCAGCTACGACTCCGTGACGCGCACGGTCGAGGGCCTCGGCGGTGAGGTCCATCCGCCGGCCTGCTGAGGAGGCGGCGGCCCCGCGCGGCGGACGGCGCGCGGGCGGCCGGGAGAGCTCCTCCGGCGTACCGGGCCGGACCGGCTCCCTCGAGGCCGGGGGCGTCGTCAGCCGACGCTGTTGCGCAGCCGGGTGACGGCGGTCTGCAGGGCGTCGAAGGCCTGCTCCTCGTGACGCGGCGTCGCGCGTGCCGTCGGGAACAGGCTGTCGCGGGCCGCCCGGGCCCGGGCGTAGGCGTCGAAGCGGGTGACGACCTCGGCGACGAGGTCGAGGGGCGGGGGAGAGGGGGCGTGGGGTCGGTCCTGATGCGGCATGGCGGGTCATTTCGTGGCGGGGAGGGACAGGACCCGGGCGCCGAGCACGGTGCCGCGCAGGTCGCTGTGGACCGTACGCGGACGCACCGGCGCGTCGCAGTCCACCGGGTCGGCAGCCTGGCGTGCCGCCAGATTGCCGGAACCGGGCATGGCGCAGCGCGCGACCGGCCTGACGCAGGCCGATCCGCCGCGGGGGACCCGTGCCCCGCGCGGACACGGGGTCAGGGCCGGGAGGGGGTCGGGGAGACGATGTCCCTCCCGCGCCCGTCGTGGAGGGTGACGCCGTCGACGGTGAGGTCCTCGTGGAGGGGGACGTCGGCGTACCCCACGCCCCGATCGGGCGTGCCGGGAAGCCGCGCCGGCGAGGCGGTCACCCTGCCGTCGCCGGTGTCGACGACGACGCGGCCGGCGCCTGCGCCGGCGTGACGGCCTGTGCCGCGCCCGGCACCCCCCGCCGGCGCGACCGCGACGGCGGTCACGCACGTGTTCATCACCCCCATCCGTGTCACGGATGGGGGACTCCGGATCGTTCCGGTCGGACGGGGTGGAGGACGCCTCTCCACCCCTTGTGACGCCGCCCGCTCCGCATTCCGACGACACGGTCCCCGATCGATTGCCGGAAGGCCGCCGAACGCGGCTCCTCCGGCGCGGGTCGGCCCGGGGCGGGCGACGCGGGTGTGCCGACCTCGTCCACGGTGCGGGCGGCGAGCCGGAGCCGGTCGTCCGGAAGTCCTCGACGCGCGGTACGGGCGGGCAGTCGAGGCGGAGCGCGCCCGGGCGGCTCCTCCCGGGCGGCGGCACGCGGGGTGCCGCGGGCGGGGAACCGGGTTCCCCCTCACGTCCCCGGCCGGGGACGGCCAGGACGTGGAGGACGCGACGGCGCCCGTGTCACCCGGGAGGGCGGAGGGAGCAGGCCCCGGCCGGCCGGTCCCGCGGCTGACCGCGCCGCAACCGGTACGCCGGCCCGGGACGCGCCCCGGGCCGGAAGGAAGCCGTCAGTCGGTGTCCGCTCCGTGCACGGTGGTCAGATCGGCGAGTCCGGAGACTTCCAGCACGGGTACCAGCAGCGGGGCGGCGATCAGCTCGATGCGGTCGGCGTGGCGGAAGAGGACGCTCAGACCGGCGCTGTCGAGGTACTCGACGGCGGTGAGATCGAGGACGAGCGGGCCCTCCGTGGCCTCGATCGCGGTGGCGAGCGTGTCGGTGTTGCTCATGTCGATCTCACCGACGGCTGTCAGCTGGGTGACACCATCGGACCGTCGACTGGGAGTCAAGGTCAGCAGCGTAGTCATCAGGCGATCCTCGTGTGCATGTCGACGGTGGTGCCGGCGGCGCCGGAGGTGATGGTGACCTGGTGCATCAGCGCCCGCATCAGCGCCACGCCACGGCCACGGTGGCTGTTGGCCTCGGGCTGGGGCGTCTTCCAGCGGCCGGTGTCGGCGACGGTGAGGCGCAGGTCGTCGACCAGTGCCTCGGCGCGCAGCCGGACGGTGTCACCGGGGGCGTCCCGGTGGCCGTGCTCGATGGCGTTGGCGCATGCCTCCCCCGCCGCCACCAGCACGTTCTGGACGGTGTGCGGAGGGAGTTCGCACTGGGCGAGCCAGCTGCGCAGAGCCTTGCGGACCGGCGCCAGCTGCGCGGATTCGGCGGGGAAGGCCATGTCCAGCGGTGCCGGGTGCCGGTACAGCAGGAGCGCCACGTCGTCGTCGTAGCCGTCGGCGGGCGCCAGCCGCGTCATGACCTGGGTGGCGAGGTCGTCGACCGCGGCGTCGCGGCCTGCCTGGACGGCTTCGCCGACCTGGTCGATGCCGGCCGTCAGCGGGCGGCGCCGGCGTTCCACCAGGCCGTCGGTGTACAGCAGGAGGGTGGCGCGGGCGGGCACGGTGCAGGTGCCCTCGGGGCGGTCCCGGCCCGGACGCACGGCCAGCGGCACCGAGCGCCCCTCGTCGAGGAGGACGGTGGTGCCGTCGGGGTGGGTGAGGATGCCCGGCGGGTGTCCGGCGCTGGAGTAGGTGAGACCGCCGGTGTCCGGGTCGAGGACCCCGCAGAACACGGTGGTGCAGATGGCGCCGGGGACGCCGGCGGCGAAGTGGTCCAGGGCCATCAGGGTCTGCGCGGGGCTGGAGTCCTGGAGCAGCAGGGCGCGGCAGGCACTGCGCAACTGCCCCATGACGGTGGCGGCTTCGAGACCGCGCCCGACGCAGTCGCCGACGACGATGCCGATGCGTCCGTCCTGGAGCCGGACGGTGTCGTACCAGTCGCCGCCGACCTCCAGGGGCCGGGTGGCCGGTTCGTAGCGGACGGCGAAGCCGTCGGGGAGATCGGCCGGGCCGAGGATGGAGCGCTGCAGGGCGAGTGCCGTCTCGCGCTGCTGGTCGATCTGATGGGCGCGGGACAGTCCCTGGGCGAGCTGACCGGCCAGCAGGGACAGCAGCAGCTGGTCCTCGTCGGTGAAGGGCCGGTGCTCACCGAGGTCGAGCCACACCACCATGGTCCCCTCGGGGTGGCCGACCGTGATGCCCGCTCCGGTGGCGTCGTCGACGGACGTCAGCAGGGGCCGGCCCAGCCAGGCCGACAGCTGCTCCCGGCGCCCGGCGGGCAGGTCCTGCCAGCGCAGGCCGGCCTCGGTCGCCGTCACCGACACTTCCCGGTCGGCGGTCGCGACGACGGCCAGCACGCGCTCGGCACGCCACAGGACCTTCAGCTCCTTCAGGGCGCCCTCGAGGGCCTCCGGCAGGCTGGTCGCCTGGGTCAGCCGCATGCTCAGGGCGGCCTGGGCGCTCTTGCGCTGGACGGCGTAGTGCTCGGCGGTGACGTCGCGGAAGGTCCCGACGGTCACCTGGCGTCCGGTGTCCGGGTCCTGCGCCTGGTTGAAGGCGGCCGTCACCCACAGCCGGTGCCCGTCCTGGTGTGTCACGGGAATGGTGTAGGAGCCCTTGGGATCGTTCAACAGCTGCGAGAAGGCCTCGTCGACCTCGCGGTGCGCGTCGGGCTCGGTCTCGGCGTCCGGCCACCAGGGGTGGATCGGCTGGTAGGGGAGGCCGTCGGGCCCGTAGCCGAGGATGTCGGCGAAGGCCGCGTTGATCTCGACGACGGCGCCGTTCTCGTCGCAGACGAAGAACGCCTCCTGCAGGGAGTCCACCAGCGCCTTGCGCCAGCGCGCCTGGTGGTTGCGCAGCCGCGCCAGCTCGACGTTGGCCCTCACCCGGGCGAGCAGTTCGGCCGCGGCGAACGGTTTGACCAGGTAGTCGTCGGCACCGGCCTGCAGACCCTCGATGGACTCCTCCTGCCCGGCCCGGGCGGACAGCAGCACCACCGGCACCGAAGCGGTCCGCGGATCGGTGCGCAGCGCCGCCACGAGACCGAGCCCGTCCAGACCCGGCATCATCACGTCGCTTATCACCAGGTCGGGAGCGTCGGCGCGGGCCGCCCGCAGCGCCGCCAGACCGTCCTCCGCGGTGCTCACCAGGTATCCGGCGCCCTCCAGGAGCCGCGTGAGGTACTCACGCATGTCGGCGTTGTCGTCGGCGACGAGCACCCGCGCCTGGACGACGGGAGCGGCGGCGTAGCCCGGCGGGCCGGCCGTCGTCGCCGGCGTGCGCGCGTCCGCGGGGACCTCGTCGGGCAGCCAGCGCAGCGCCTCCTGCACGTAGGGCTCCACGGTCGGCACCGCGCGGCCGTCCTGGGCGGGGACGAGGGCGCCGGGGGGCAGGTGGGACGTGCCGAACGGCAGGTGGATGGTGAAGCGGGTGCCCTCGCCCTCGGTGCTGTCGGCGGTGATCGTGCCGCCGTGCAGGCCGATCAGTTCCTTGACCAGGGCCAGCCCGATGCCACTGCCCTCGTTGGAGCGGGAGCGGACGTTCTCGATGCGGTGGAACCGTTCGAACAACCGCGGCATCTCCTGCGCGGGCACCCCGATGCCGGTGTCGGCGACGGTGACGACGGCATGCGCGTCCCGGGCCCGCACGGTGACGTCGACCGAACCCTCGAAGGTGAACTTCAGTGCGTTGCTCAGCAGGTTCAGCACCACCTTCTCCCACATTCCGCGGTCGATGTGCACCCGTTCCGGGAGCGGGGGGCAGTCGATGCGGAAGTCCAGGCCGGCCCTGTCGATGGCGGACCGGAACACGCTGGCCAGGTCGGCGGTGACCTGGGACAGGTCGACCGGCTCGTAGCGGGCCTGCATCCGGCCGGCCTCGATGCGGGAGAAGTCCAGCAGGGAGTTGACCAGCTTGCCCAGCCGCAGCCCGTTGCGGTGGACGGCCTCCAGTTCCTCCCGCACCTGGGCGTCGGCGTCCGCCAGCCGGGAGCGCAGCTCCTCCACCGGCCCCATGATCAGCGTCAGGGGGGTGCGGAACTCGTGGCTGATGTTCGAGAAGAAGGCCGTCTTGGCGCGGTCCAGTTCCGCGAGTTCCTCGGCCCGCCGCTGCTGCGCCTCGTAGCTGCGGGCACTGGCGATCCCGGCCGCGAGGTGACCGGCGGTGAGTTCGAGGAAGCCGCGGTAGGCGTCGTCCAGGGCTCGGTACCGGTTCAGGCCGGCCACCAGGAATCCGTAGGGCGTGCCGCCCTGTTGCAGCAGCGGCAGCACCAGCGCCTGTGAGGGCGGCTGCTGCCAGTCCCCGGCCGGCAGGACACCGGCGAACGGTGCGTCGTCGAGCGGCACCAGCACGGACTCGCCGTGCGTCAGCGGGGCCACGGGCCAGGCGCCGGATCCGTCGGCCGGCAGGACCGCGGGGGCGGCCGGATGGCCCGCGGCCAGTCCGGTGACGTCCGCCAGGCGGGCGGTGCCGTCGGTCTCCAGGAGGTACGTCAGCGTGAAGGGCAGGTCCCGCGTGTTCCGGGCCAGTTGCCGGTTGGCGAAGGTGAGCCACTCCTGTTCGGTGCGGACCACGCTGGGGTCGGAACCGAGGTCGCGCAGGGTCGCCATCCGGCGCTCGCCGATGACGCGCTCGGTGTCCTCGCTGACCACGCACAGCATGCCGACCACCGCGCCGGAGTCGTCGCGCAGCGGGCTGTAGCTGAAGGTGTGGTAGCTCTCCTCCGGGTAACCGGACCGTTCCAGGAAGAGCAGCAGCCCCTCGTCCCAGGTCGCCTCCCCCGTGGTCATCACGGTGTCGATGCGCGGGCCGATGTCGTCCCAGATCTCCGCCCACACCTCACTGGCCGACCGCCCCAGCGCCCACGGGTACTTGGCGCCCAGGGTGTCGCGCCGGTAGGCGGCGTTGCAGAAGAACGTCAGTTCCGGGCCCCACGCCATCCACATCGAGAACCGGGACGACAGCAGGATGCTCACCGCGGTCCGCAGACTCTGCGGCCACTGTTCCGGCGGCCCCAGCGGGGTCGCCGGCCAGTCCACCCGGGCGAGATCGGGACCGACCTCCTCGTCGGCGGTGAACACGCCTGCCCCGGGCGCCGCCACGATCCCGTGAGCGGCGTCTTCCGAACGCTCCACTGAACACCCTTTCCCTTGCGGCGCCCGGACGGGCAGCCGCGCCGTCGGCCCCGACCGACCCCGCCCCGCCGAGCGCCCGCCCCGTCCGAGAACAACACCGTGGGAGGACGAGCGGACTCGTCCCACCCCTGCCGTTGCCGTGGTCCGCGGGATCCGGGGGGACCGTCCGCCACGTGCGACGACTTCGTAGGATAGGCCAGTTGCCGGGCGCGTACCGACCGGCAGGCGAAGAGCGGGCCCGAGGACGAGGGACAGAAGGAGACGATGACGGTGAGCCCTGTGCGGACTGCCTCGGCGGTACCGGTCGCCGAGGAGGCGCGGCTGGCCGCCGTCCGTCGCTACCGGATACTGGACACGCCGCCCGACGGCGCCTTCGACCGGATCGCGTCCCTGGCCGCACGCCTCTTCGGCACGCCCATGGCCACCGTGACGATCGTCGACACCGACCGGGTGTGGTTCAAGGCCGCCCACGGCCTCGACGGCGTCACCGAGATCAGCCGAGAGCCGGCCCTGTGCGCCTCCGCCATCCTCCACGGCGAGCCCTACGTGGTGACCGACGCCGGCACCGATGCGCGCGCGCTCGCCGATCCCCTGGTCCGGGGGGAGTCGGGTGTCCGCTTCTACGCCGCCGCACCGATCACCACGGCGGACGGACAGCGCCTGGGCACCGTCAACGTCCTGGACACCCGCCCCCGCGAACCCACCGACGACCAGCTCGAAGCCCTGCAGGACCTGGCCGCCCTGGTCATGGACGAGCTCGAACTGCGACTGTCGGCCATGCGCACGATCGCAGCCGAGCGCGACCGGCGCGCCGAGGCCGAACGCCTCGCCCGGGCCCTGCAGCGCACCCTGCTGCCGCCCGCCCTGCCCGACGTGCCCGGCCTGCAGGCCGCGGCCGCCTACCACACGGCCTCCGCGGACGAGGTGGGCGGAGACTTCTACGACCTGTTCCCGCTGAACGACGGCCGGTGGGCGTTCTTCCTGGGTGACGTGTGCGGCAAGGGCGCGGACGCCGCCGCGCTGACCTCACTGACCCGCTACACCCTGCGTGCCGCCGCCATCTACGACCCGGACCCGTGCGCCGCGCTGGCCAACCTGGACACCGTCCTCAAGGGCGAGCACCAGGGCAGTGACCCGCGTTACTGCACGGCGGCCTTCGGCGTCCTGCAGCCCCTGCCCGACGGTTCCCACGCGATTACACTGGCCGGCGGCGGGCACCCCTCCGCCCTGGCCGTACGGGCGGACGGTTCCGTGGAGGCGATCTCCACGGCGGGCGGTCAGCTCGTCGGTATGCTGCCCGACCCACAGTTCGTGCAGACCACCACACGGCTGTGGCCCGGTGAGAGCCTTCTGCTGTACACGGACGGTCTCACGGAAGCACGTACCGTCGAGGGCACCATGCTCGACGAGGACGGACTCACCCGCCATCTGATCGCCACGGCTCCCCGCACGGCACACGAGCTGCTGCACTCGGTCGAGGCGCTGTTGCGGCAGCTGGGCGACGGTGTCAGCGACGACACCGCCTGCCTCGCCCTGTCCGTACCCGCACCCTCCACAACCCGCACTCAGGAGAATCGGTGATCGAGAACGAAGACCTCCTGGCGGTCACCCCCCGCCAGATCCCCTCAGGACCCCTCGTCCTGGAGGTCAGGGGTGAGCTGGACCACCACACCGCGCAGCTCCTGTCCCGGGCGGTCGACGACGCCCCCTTCGACGACAACGGCGTGGTCATCGACCTGTCCGGCCTGACCTACTGCGACTCCACCGGCATCACCGTGCTCATCGGCGCCTACCAGAGGTCGCAGGCCACCGGCGCTCCGCTCAGTCTGGCCGGCGTCAACCGGGACCAGATGCGGGTCTTCAGCGTCGTGGGGCTGGACCAGGTCTTCACGTTCCACCCCAGTACCGAGGCGGCCGTCGCGTCCTTGCGGAAGTGACCGGGGCCACTCGCCCCGGTTCTTCGCCCGGCCGGCGACGGACGCATCGTCAGCGGCCCGGACGGGGGGCTAGACTGCCCGGTACACATGTGTCCGGCAGTCAGGAGCGCGGGGGACGCCCTGACGGGCCGGAGGGGTGGGGAGGGGCTGAGGACCGCGGTGCTCACACGCGAGCGTACGGAACGGCCGGTCCGGGACGTGGACCACGGCGATCACCTGTGCCTGGCGTTCACCGATGACGACGAACGGCGCCGGGTCGTCACCGCCTATGTGTCCACCGGGCTCGAGCGCGGTGAGCGGATCATGTACTTCGCCGACCGGAGCGCCCCCGCGGACGTCGTCGGCTGGCTGAGCGCGTCCGGGACCGATCCAGGGCCCGCGCTGGAGAAGGGCCAGCTCGTGGTGACGACGGCCGACGAGAGCTATCTGGCAGCCGGTTCCTTCGACGCCGACGGCATGGTGACCGCCCTGCGGCACGAGGTCAGGGACTCGCTGGCAGCCGGCTACACCGGGTTCCGGGTGAGCGGCGAGATGAGCTGGGCGCTGCGCGCCGTCCCCGGCGCCGACCGGCTCGGCACCTACGAGACCGAGGTCAACACGGTCTTCGCCGGGCAGAGGGCGTCCGCCATCTGCCAGTACGACGCCCGGCTCTTCACCGCCGAACAGCTGGACGCCTTCGATCTGTGCCACCCCGGAGCGGTCGAGGCGCAGCCACTCCACGACGACGGTGCCCTCCGGCTGATCCCGTCCTTCAGCGAGGGCCGCCGCACGCTGCGCGTGGTCGGCAGCGTGGACCACCGCACCACGCAGGCGCTCGCCGCGGCCCTGCGGACGGCACTGGCCTGGCCCGGCGACATCCGGGTGGACATGACGGACCTGGAGTTCATCGACCTCGCCGGGGTGCGGGTGCTGGTCCGGTGCGCGGAGGGGCTGGAGCCGGGCCGGCGGCTGCACGTGCGGGAGCTCGCGCCCCTTCTCTGCCAGGTGATCGGCATGGTCGGCTTCGACGAGACCGAGGCCCTGGTCGTCACCGCGCGGAAGGCCACCGTGTGACGGAGCCGTCCACCACGTCCCCGCCGCCCTCCCGGAACGGCCGCCCCGCCCGCCGAGCGCTCATCCACCGGAGCGACCACGGGCTCCCCGCCGCCACGGTGCCCTCCTGCCCGGAGGGAATCGCCGAGAACCGAGCGGGCCCGCCACGAGTCCGCCGTCGACAGCCGCTCGCACCCCCGACCGTGGAGGAGGACGCCGTCGTGCGTTTCGGAGCCGACCTGGCGGCCGTGCGCGCCGAGGTCGCCGGGACCGCTGCCCGGATGGGCCTGTCCGCGGACGGGACCCGACGCCTGGTGTTCGCGGTCAACGAGGTGGCCACCAACGCCGTTCAGCACGGCGGAGGCACCGGGCACCTCGTGGTCCGTCGCGCGGGCCGGCGCGTCGTGTGCGACGTCACCAGCACCGGCAGGAACACCTCCGGCTGGTATCTGGGCTGCCTTCCGCCCGACCCGGGGCAGGAGCGGGGCCACGGCATGTGGGTGGTGCGCCAGCTGTGCGACCTGTTCGAGGTGCACACCGGCGAGGACGGCACGACCGTACGCCTCCACATCAGCCTCGTGTGAGGGACCGGCCCGCGCGCCGGACGGGCGGGGGCCGGCGCGCGGGGCTAGGGCCTCTCGTTTGGATCATGTCGGCGTCGCGGGGCTTGGCACGCGCATCTGCCGCGTTGTCGTCAGTTGCCAACGCTCCGCGTTGGCG
>NZ_JBEORT010000119.1:0-20441 GCF_040302425.1 Streptomyces sp. NPDC126497 | reverse complement strand
GCCGCCGGGGCGCTCACCGGCGGCACCCGCCCCCGCCCCGGCGCCCCGTCCGTCCGCCCCGGAGCCGCCGCCCCCCGTCTCGCCCGAGGACGACATCCCCGAGGACGACGACCCCGACCTGGACGAATCCGCCCTCTCGGGGAAGGAGCTGCTCGTCCGCGAGCTGGGCGCGACGGTCGTCGAGGAGATCGCCAACGACTGAGGACGCGCGGGGATGTGGAGGAACGCACGAACGGCGTCCTCCCGCCCCTTCGGAAGCCCGCACAAAGCGAGCCCGCCGTCTCCCGTTAGGCTGACCCCGTGAAGGTCCTCGTCATCGGCAGCGGTGCCCGCGAACACGCCCTGTGCCGTTCCCTGTCCCTCGACCCCGACGTCACCGCGCTGCACTGCGCCCCCGGCAACGCCGGCATCGCCGAGGTCGCCGAGCTGCACCAGGTCGACGCCCTCGACGGCGCGGCCGTGTCCGCGCTGGCCACCCGGCTCGGCGCGGACCTCGTGGTGGTCGGCCCGGAGGCGCCCCTGGTCGCCGGTGTCGCCGACGCCGTGCGCGACGCGGGCATCCCGGTCTTCGGCCCGTCCAAGGAGGCCGCGCGGCTCGAGGGCTCCAAGGCCTTCGCGAAGGACGTCATGGCGGGGGCCGGCGTGCCCACCGCCCGCAGCTACGTCTGCACGACGCCCGAGGAGGTCGACGCCGCCCTCAGCGCGTTCGGCGCCCCGTACGTCGTCAAGGACGACGGGCTCGCGGCCGGCAAGGGCGTCGTCGTCACCGACGACCTCGAGGCGGCCCGCGCGCACGCCGCCGGCTGTGAGCGCGTGGTCGTCGAGGAGTTCCTCGACGGACCCGAGGTGTCCCTCTTCGCGATCACCGACGGCGAGACGGTCGTACCGCTCCAGCCCGCCCAGGACTTCAAGCGCGCGCTGGACGGCGACGAGGGCCCGAACACCGGCGGCATGGGGGCGTACTCCCCGCTGCCGTGGGCCGACCCCAAGCTGGTCGACGAGGTCGTGGAGACGGTCCTCCAGCCGACCGTGGACGAGATGCGGCGCCGCGGCACCCCGTTCTCCGGGCTGCTCTACGCCGGTCTGGCGATCACCTCGCGCGGGGTCCGCGTGATCGAGTTCAACGCCCGCTTCGGCGACCCCGAGACCCAGGTGGTCCTGGCCCGGCTGAAGACCCCGCTGGGCGGCCTGCTGATGGCCGCCGCCACCGGCAACCTGGCCCACCTGGAGCCGACGCGCTGGAGCGAGGAGGCCGCGGTCACCGTGGTCGTCGCCTCGCACAACTACCCCGGCACCCCGCGCACCGGCGACCCGATCACCGGCCTGGACGAGGTCGCCGCCCAGGACGCCCCGCACGCGTACGTGCTGCACGCGGGGACGAAGCGGGACGGCGACGCGGTCGTCAGCGCGGGCGGGCGCGTGCTCTCCGTCACCGCCACCGGCAAGGACCTCACCGAGGCCCGCGACCGCGCCTACCGCGCGGTGTCCCGCATCGGCCTCGACGGCTCCCAGCACCGCACGGACATCGCGGCGAAGGCGGCACGGGAGGCGTAGCCCGGACGCTCGACGCCGATGAACCCCGCAGGCCCCGGATCCGTCTCAGGATCCGGGGCCTGACCCTTGCCGTCCGTCCCGCACCTTTCCCCAAAGCCATTCCATCGAGTGAGCGATACGCCATCCGGCTGACGAGGGTCGGGGCCCCCACTATGGTGCCGCGCAAGTGTTCCGGCACTTGGCCCATCGGCATTGCGATGTCAGTGACGGGTGCCACAGTGGGGGAGTGGACAACGCCGGAGCAGCGTCAGGACCGCCGGGAGGGGGTGAGGTCGGGCCATGAGCGGAAGCGGAGCGGAGGCGGGCGCGCGGACCGCGCGGTCGCACGCGCTGGCCGTGCTGCGCGTCCGGAGCCGGGCGCTGGCCGCCGCGCTGCTGCCGGCCGCGGTCGCCGTCGTCCTGCTCGCCGGCGGGTCCACCGGTCATCTGCCGGGCGGCGGCTGGGACCTCGCCCGCCGGCTGCTCACCCCGGTCGCGGTGCTCGTCCTGCTCGTCGCCGCGGGCGTCGCCCTGGTCGTCGCGCGCGCCCGGCCCGCCATGAGCCCCACGGTCCCGGTCGCCGAGGACACGGCCCCGGACCTCTACCGGATGGTGCGCGACCTCGCCGACCGGCTCGACGTCCCCGCCCCCTCCGCGATAGCGCTCACCCCGGACTGCGACAGCTGGCTGGAGGACCGCACCCACCCGGCCCACGGCCCGCCGCCCGCCGAGGAGCACGACGACATAGCCGGCGCGGGGCGGCCCGCCCGGGGCAGGGCCGCCGCGCCGGTGCTGGTGATCGGCTCCCCGTTCCTGTGGTGGATGCGGGTGGGGGAGCTGCGCGCGGTCCTCGCCCCGGTCGTCGCCGGTACGGGACCGTCGGCGCACCCGGACATAGCCGCCGCCCGGCGCTTCGTACGGGGTCTGGACGCCGCGGTGGCCGTGGCCTCGGCGTCCCGGCGGGGGCCGGTGGCGCGTGGGGTCCTCGCGGGTGTCGGCTGGGTCACCCGGCTGCTGCTGCGCTGCTGCCGGGGACACGCCGCGGAGATGGAGCGCGGGGTCGCCGCCGCGGCGGCCGACCGCGCCCAGGCCGTGGACTACGGGCCGCGGATCGTCGCCCAGGAGCAGGTGGGCCTGGCGTACGCGGGCTGGGACCGGCTGCTCACCCGGGTCGCGCTGCCGGCCTGGCGGATGGGCCGCTGGCCCTCGCGGCTCAACGCGGGGGTGGTGGCGGCGCTGACCGAGCTGTCCCGCCGGGACCGGCTGGCGGAGGGCTTCGCCTCCCGCCTCGGCGAGCGTCCCGCCTGCGACCTCCTGGAGGAGCCGGGCGCGGTGGACGAGGCCGCCTCGCTCCTCGCCGCCCGCCTCTTCCACGGCGGGCCCGCCAGGACCGGCCCGGACTGGTCCCCGGTCCACTGGGGGGACTATCCGCGGGAGGTCGTCGACCGCAAGTGGCGCACCGACGCCGCCCGTCTCCACCGGGTCCTGGACGCCCTCCACGTCCCCCACGCCCCCGGTGATCCCCTCGCTCCCGGGGCCCCCACGCTCTCCCGGGTCCTGGCCCATCTGACCACCCCGCCCACCGGCGCGGAAGCCCTCGCCCCCGCGACGGCGGCCCCGTCCGCGGATCCCGTCCCGCGCTCCGCCCCGCCGGCGGACCCCGGCCCGCCCGGGGGACCCGCCGGATCCGCGGCCACTCCGTCCGCCGAGCCCGGCCGGCCCGCACCCGACGCCTCCGGCTTCCCCGGCGCCTCCGGCTTCCCCGACGCCTCCGGCCCCTCCGGCTTCCCCGGCGACGAGGACCTGGCCGACGCCACTCCCCGCAGCGCCGCGCTCGCCGCCCGGCTGAGCGCCGAGCTGGCCCGGGAAGGGGCCGCGGGGTCCCCCGCCGGCACGGACGCCGTCCCCCTCCGGGACGACCGGGCGCTCCCCCTCTTCCCGCTCCAGCCCCCGCGCACCGGCCGTGAGCTGCTCGCCGACCACATCACCGCGATGGTCTGCTGCGCGGCCATGGACACCGTGGGCGCCACCCCCGGACTCGACTGGCTCGACGGGCCCACGCTCCTCCTCGACGGCGCGCGGGCCGCCGACCTGTCCCCCCGGGTCCTGGCTCTCATCGAGGACGGCGACCCCTCGGCCCTCCGGCTGTGGCTCGCCCGGCAGGGCATACGGCCCGAGAAGCCCGTACGGCTCGTCTGAGCCGACGACCCGCTCCCTCCCCCGCACCCCGGAGCTCACCCCTCCGCTTTCGGTCGATTCCAGACGAACGGTGATGGAGTACGCGCTCAATGTGATGTGCTTGGACCGTTCGCGCCCACTGGCAAGAGCGAGCGACATACGACAAACACATAACTGGCGGCAGGCGTCATCCGCCGGGCGACTGCCGGACGGCACCACGCACCGCGACGGGGGCGCGGGGGAGGGGAGCGACCATGGGGTCGGAGCAGATCCGCCGCTGGGAGTCGGGAGCACTGGCGCACGCCGTGAACGACCCCTTCGGGCAGGGCCCCCTCCCGTGGCTGCGCGGCAGCGAGACGTACTTCGACGACAGCGGCCGGGTCGTCCCCTGGTACGTGGAGCCGGAGCCGTACACGGACGCGGAGCGGGCCGCCGCCGCCCGCGTCCCGAGGCAGGGCGGCCCGAGGATCCCCGCCCCCCGCGCCTCCGACTCCGTGGGACCCCGCGCCGCCGACGACGTGCACCGCCAGATCAAGGGCTTCGCCTCCCCCGGCGCGGTCGCCCCCGGCGAGTCCATCGACTTCCACATCACCGTCGACCCGCCCCAGCCGTTCGACGTCGACGTCTACCGCATCGGCCACTACGGCGGCCACGGCGCCACCAAGATCACCTCCAGTCCCCGCCTCTCCGGCATCGTGCAGCCGGCGCCGCTCACCGCCGACCGCACCGTCTCCTGCCACCACTGGTGGCTGTCCTGGCGGCTGCCGGTCCCGTCGTACTGGAGCGTCGGCGCGTACGTCGCCGTCCTCACCACCGCCGACGGCTACCGCTCGCACATCCCGTTCACCGTCCGCGACAACCGCCCGGCCGACCTCCTCCTGGTGCTGCCCGACGTCACCTGGCAGGCGTACAACCTCTACCCGGAGGACGGCCGCACCGGCGCGAGCCTCTACCACGCCTGGGACGAGGAGGGCCGGCTGCTCGGCGAGGCCGACGCCGCCACCACCGTCTCCTTCGACCGCCCGTACGCGGGCGCCGGTCTCCCGCTGCACGTCGGCCACGCCTACGACGTCATCCGCTGGGCCGAGCGCTACGGCTACGACCTCGCCTACGCCGACGCCCGCGACCTGCACGTCGGCCGGATCGACCCCGCCCGCTACCGGGGCCTGATCTTCCCCGGCCACGACGAGTACTGGTCGGCGCCCATGCGCACCGCCGTGGAACACGCCCGCGAGCACGGCACGTCCCTGGTCTTCCTCTCCGCCAACACCATGTACTGGCAGGTGGAGCTCGCCCCCTCCCCGTCCGGCCCCGCCCGCCTGCTGACCTGCCGCAAACGCCAGGGCCCGGGCAAACCGACCCTGTGGCGGGAACAGGACCGCGCCGAGCAGCAGCTGCTGGGCATCCAGTACGCAGGACCCGTCCCGGAGCCGCATCCGCTGATCGTCCGCAACGCCGGCCACTGGATGTGGGAGGCGACCGGCGCGCAGGAGGGCGACGGCATCGAGGGCATGGTCGCGGCCGAGGCGGACCGCTACCACCCGCGCACCCCGCTGCCCGAGCACGAGGAGCGCGTGCTGCTCGCCCACTCCCCGTACACCGACCGCCAGGGCGTCCGCCGCCACCAGGAGACCTCCCTCTACCGGGCCCCCTCCGGCGCCTGGGTCTTCGCCTCCGGCACCTTCGCCTGGTCCCCGGCCCTGGACCGCCCGGGCCACGTCGACCCCCGCGTCCAGCGCGCCACCGCCAACCTCCTGGACCGCATCTGCAAACGCGACTGACCCGTCCGCCGACACCCCGTACGCGGTCCGACCCGCGCATACGGGAGAATCGAGTCACTTGGACAGAACCACAGGGAGAAACCGTGTCCGGATTCGTCGAAAAGCCCGAACCGATCCAGGTTCCGGGTCTGGTGCATCTGCACACCGGAAAGGTGCGCGAGCTGTACCGGAGCGAGGCGGGCGACCTCGTGATGGTCGCCAGTGACCGCATCTCCGCCTACGACTGGGTGCTGCCGACCGAGATCCCCGACAAGGGCCGGGTGCTCACCCAGCTCTCCCTGTGGTGGTTCGACCAGCTCGCCGACCTGCTCCCGCACCACGTCCTGAGCACCGAGCCGCCGGCCGGCGCCCCCGAGGACTGGGCGGGCCGCACCCTGGTCTGCAAGTCCCTGGACATGGTCCCGGTGGAGTGCGTGGCCCGCGGCTACCTCACCGGCTCGGGCCTGGCCGAGTACGACGCGTCCCGCACGGTCTGCGGCCTCGCCCTCCCCGAGGGCCTGGTCGACGGCTCCGAACTGCCCGCCCCGATCTTCACCCCGGCCACCAAGGCCGCCGTCGGCGAGCACGACGAGAACGTCTCCTACGAGGAGGTCGCCCGCCAGGTCGGCGCGGAGACCGCCGCCCAGCTGCGCCAGGCGACCCTCGCCGCCTACTCCCGCGCCCGGGACATCGCCCGCGACCGGGGGATCATCCTCGCGGACACCAAGTTCGAGTTCGGTTTCGACGGCGAGAGCCTGGTCCTCGCCGACGAGGTGCTCACCCCGGACTCCTCCCGCTTCTGGCCGGCCGAGCAGTGGGAGCCGGGCCGCGCGCAGCCCTCGTACGACAAGCAGTTCGTGCGGGACTGGCTGACCTCCGCCGAGTCGGGCTGGGACCGCGCGAGCGAGCAGCCCCCGCCGCCGCTGCCGGAGCACATCGTGGAGGCGACCCGCGCCAAGTACGTGGAGGCGTACGAGCGTCTGACCGGCACCACCTGGAGCTGAGCGCCCCCGGGCCGCACGACGAGGGCCCCGGTCGATGACCGGGGCCCTGATCCAGAGCGAACGACGAGGTTCGAACTCGCGACCTCAACCTTGGCAAGGTTGCGCTCTACCAACTGAGCTACGTTCGCATGCGCCGTGGCGCGGGACCCACTATACCCAACCTCGCTCCCGTGCGAGACGTACCGCCGCGTGGCGGTTCTCCGCGCCGAGCTTCGAGACGGCCGAGGAGAGGTAGTTCCGCACGGTCCCCTGGGACAGCGCGACCCGCTCCGCGATCTCCGCCACGGGCGCCCCGTCCGCCGCGAGTTCCAGCACCTCGGCCTCGCGCGCGGTCAGCGGGGAGTCGCCGGCGGCGATCGCGTCGGCGGCCAACTCGGGGTCGACGTAACGGTTTCCCGCGTGCACCGTGCGGATGATCTCCGCGAGCCGCTGGGCGCTGACGGTCTTGGGGACGAACCCCCGCACACCCGCCGCGAGCGCCCGCTTCAGGTGTCCGGGCCGCCCGTGGCCGGTCACGATCAGCACCCGGCAGTCGGGCAGCTCCGTCCGCAGGGATGTGGCGACCTTCACACCGTCCGCGCCGGGCATCTGCAGATCCAGTACGGCGACGTCGGGGGCGTGCGCCCGTGCCATCGCCAGCGCCTCAGGGCCGGTGGCCGCCTCGGCGACGACGAGGAGGTCGTCCTCCAGGGACAGCAGGGCGGCCAGCGCCCCGCGGATCAGATGCTCGTCGTCGGCGAGCAGCAGGCGGACGACGTCCGTCACGACGCGACCTCCAGCGCCGGCTCCGCCGTCAGCGGAACCTCCGCGACCAGCCGGAACACACCCTTGCCGACGCCCCCGGCGTCCAGCGTGCCGCCCACCGCCACCAGCCGCTCCCGCAGTCCCGCCAGTCCCGAGCCGCCCACGCCGGCCGGGCCGGCGGTCCCGGACCGGGCCGCCGCCCCGTCGTTCTGCACCGTCAACACCACGCGCCCCCCGGGCATCCGCACCGACACGGTGCACTTCTTCGCGTCCCCGTGCCGCAGCACGTTGGTGGTGGCCTCCCGCACGACCCAGCCGAGGGCCGACTGCACTTCACCGGGCAGGCCGCCGGTCTCGCCGCTCACCTCGCAGTCGATGCCGGCCGCCCTCAGCACTCCCCGCGCACCGCTGAGTTCGGCCTCCAGGTCGATCTCCCGGTAGCCGCGCACCACGTCGCGCACCTCCCGCTGGGACTCCTGGGCGATCCGCTGCACCTCGATCATCTGCTCCACCGCCTCGGGCCGCCCGCGCCGCGCCAGCTGGACGGCCAGCTCGCTCTTGAGCGCGATCACGGCGAGGTTCCTCCCCATCACGTCGTGCAGGTCCCGCCCGAACCGCAGCCGCTCCTCGGCCACCGCGAGCTGGGCACGGGTCTCGCGCGCCTCGTCGAGCTCGTAGACGGCGTTGAGCAGCCAGACGGAGAAGACCGCGGTGAAGGCGAGGAAGCCGGAGCCGGCCAGTACGATCGCGGCCGTTCCCAGCGCGGTGAGACCGGGCGCACCCAGCAGCAGGAGCACGAGGAACGTTCCGGCCACGGACCCGCCGACGACGGCGAAGGCGCGCCGCCGGTCGCGTACCCCGAGCGTGATGATGCCCGTGCCGAAGCAGAGCACGCCCCCGAAGACCGAGCCGGCGGCGGTGTCGAGGCCGTCGCCCGGCGGCCCGTGCTCCGCGACGGCGAGGGCGGCGACCGCGAGCGCCGCGGTCAGGACGCCGTGCGTCCACAGCAGCCGCACCGGCTGGGGACGCCGTCCGCGGGTCCAGTCCAGGGCCCGGGAGACGATCACCATGCCCAGCGCGGCGTGCGCCATGACCGGCAGCGACAGGAGGAGTGCGAACCGTCCTGCCACCTGCCCGAAGGCCGACAGGCCGATCGCGGCCATCTCGGAGAGGCAGACGGAGTGGAACGACCACCGCGTGTACGTCTCGACCTTCGCCGGTGTGCTCTTGCGCCCCCACCAGCCGCCCGGCCTGCCCATGTCCCGTCTCTCCCCGCCCTCGCGTGCGTCAGTGCCTCGGCTCCCAGCGGAACCGCCGTCGTACAGCAAACACCGCCAGCAGGGTCCAGGCCACCGCCGTCGCGAGGGCGCCGAGGGTCTCGTAGGCCGACAGGTCGCCGGTCCAGCCGCCGCGCACCAGGGTGACGACGGGGGTCAGCGGCAGCAGTTCGCAGACGGAGGCCAGCTGGTCGGGGAAGAGTTCCAGCGGGACGAACATGCCGGAGCCGATCATCGAGACCATCAGCAGCGGCATCGGCGTGACCTGCGCGCTCTCGGCGGTCCGGGTGAAGGCCGCGGTGACGGCCGCGAGCGCGGCGCACATCACGAGCCCCAACAGCAGGCCGAGGACGGCCAGGTGCGGCGCGGACGGCGCGGACATGTCCAGCAGCGCCGCGCAGGCCGTGGTCAGCACCAGGCACTGCACCAGCCCGATGAGGGCGGCCGGCAGCGCGGACCCGCCGAGGATCTCGGCGTCCCGCAGCTCGCCCGTGCGCAGCCGCTTGAGGACGAGTTCCTCGCGGCGGACGACGAAGACGCCGACGAGGGCGGAGTAGACGGCGAACAGCAGGGAGAAGCCGACGGCGGCGGGCAGCACCACGGTGCCGGGGGTCAGCCCCACCTCGGTGAGGTCCATCTCCTCGGCCGCCGAGCGCACGCTGAGCGGCAGCACCAGCGGCACGAACAGCGCGGCGAAGAGCGTGCCCTTGCTCCGCCCCAGCAGCGTCAGTTCGGCGCGGGCGAGGGAGGTCATCCGGCTCACCGGTGTGGTCGTGGTCGTGCTCATGCCGCGTACTCCTTCGGCGTCGTCGTCCCCGTCGACGCGTCCTTGGCGATCCTGAGGAACGCCTCCTCCAGCGAGGCCGACCGCACGTCCAGCCGGCTCAGTTCCACCCCGGCGCCGTGCGCCCACACCAGCAGTCCGGTGGCCGCCCGCTGCAGTTCGCGGGTGCGCAGCCGGACCGTCCGGCCGTCGACCGTGTGGTCGCTCACGCCGAGTTCGGCGAGGGGCGGCAGGTCGCCCACGAAGTAACCCTCGGGCAGCTCGAAGGTGATCCGGGACGGCTCGGAGGCGGTCACCTCGGCCGGGGTGCCGGTGGCGGCGATGCGCCCCTCGTGCATGATCGCGAGCCGGTCGGCGAGGTTCTCGGCCTCCTCCAGGTAGTGCGTGGTGAGCAGCACGGTCGTACCGCCGTCGCGCAGCGCGTCCACCAGCTCCCAGGTGTCCCGGCGGCCTTCGGCGTCGAGCCCGGTGGTGGGTTCGTCGAGGAAGAGCACCTCGGGGTCGCCGAGCAGCGCGAGCGCCAGGTCCAGGCGGCGCCGCTGGCCCCCGGAGAGCTGCTTCACCCGGACGTCGGCCTTCGCCTCCAGTCCGACCAGCGCCAGCACCTCCCGCTCGGGGCGGGCCCCGCTGACGCACCCCGCCCACATCCGGGCGGTCTCGGCGACGGTCAACTCGGAGGGGAACCCGCCCTCCTGGAGCATCACGCCGGTGCGGGGCCGTACGGCGGCGCGTTCGGTGTACGGGTCGTGGCCGAGCACCCGGACCCGCCCGCCGGCCGGGGCGGCGAGTCCCTCCAGCAGTTCGACGGTGGAGGTCTTGCCGGCGCCGTTGGTGCCGAGCAGGGCGAAGACCTCCCCGCGCCGCACGGAGAAGTCGATCCCGCGGACCGCCTCGAACCCGCCCCCGTAGACACGTCGCAGACCGGTGACCTCGATCACGTGCTCGTGTTCGTTCGCTTCCATGCCTCGAGCATCCCGGTCGCCGGGACGCCCCGGCAGTGCGGGGTGTCATCACCGGACATGACAAATGTCAGAGGGGCCTCGGGGGAACGCACGACAAAGGCCCCGGTCGATGACCGGGGCCTTTGATAGAGAGCGGACGACGAGGCTCGAACTCGCGACCTCAACCTTGGCAAGGTTGCGCTCTACCAACTGAGCTACGTCCGCATTGCCTCCGACCGGCTCTCACCGATCGGTGCGTTCACCAGCCTACCCGATCCACGGTGGTGGTCGGTACGGCGGTGCAGAGCGGGTGACAGGAATCGCACACTGCGCCTTCCCCCTGGAAGGGGGATGTTCTACTACTGAACTACACCCGCATGTACTCCGTGAGCCGGGCCTTTCGGCCTCGCCCCTCGGCGTGCTCCAGACTCTAGCTGATCAGCGGGGGTGCTGCGCAAGTCGGCTGCCGAGGGGGACGGGTGACCGGCCGTCGGGGCGGGGCGCCCGGCCGGCTCACCGCGCCGCGGCGAACGCCTCGTAGACCTTCTTGGGGATCCGTCCGCGCGCGGGGACGTCCATCCGGTTCGCCTGGGCCCAGGCGCGCACGGCGGCCGGGTCCGGGGCGACCTCCGTCTGCCGGTACGCCTTGCCGGAGCGCGCCCGCTTGCGGCCGGCGTCCACGTAGGGCTCGAGGGCCGCACGCAGCTTCCTGGCATTGACTTCGTTGAGGTCGATCTCGTACGACGTGCCGTCCAGACCGAAGGCGATGGTTTCCGCCGCTTCCGAGCCGTCGATGTCGTCAAAGAGAGTGACCACGACCTTCTGCGCCACGAATATCGGTCCCTTCGTGCGGCACCTCTCGTCCGGACGTCCGTGATGACGTGCCGGGACATCGCCGAGATGCCGGCTGTCCGCCTGTAATCGGGCAAAGTATCCGCTAATGACAATTCATTTGTACAGTGCCCGGCATTGCATTGTGAAGCTCGACTAAATCTCTCCGCGTGTCCGGGCGCAATAGGGATGTGCGAGTGGGTGGGAATCTTTCCCGGATTTTTTCCCTGACGCCTCCCCATGATGCCGAATCGTGATGGCGGTCACGTAGATTCCTCCAACTCTACTCGCGTAGAAATTTTGTGCGGGTAGTCTGAAGGAACCTGCTCAGCACCACACACCGGGAGTGCCAGTGGCACGCGTCGTAGTCGACGTCATGCTCAAGCCGGAGATCCTCGACCCCCAGGGCCAGGCGGTGCAGCGCGCACTGCCGCGACTGGGTTTCGAAGGGATCTCGGACGTCCGCCAGGGAAAGCGATTCGAACTGGAAGTTGACGGGCCGGTCGACGAGGCCGCGCTCGCCCGTATCCACGATCTTGCGGAATCCTTCCTCGCCAACACCGTGATCGAGGACTTCACCGTACGGGTCGAGGAAGTCGCGGAGGCCGCGAAGTGACCGCTCGTATTGGCGTCGTCACTTTCCCGGGCAGCCTGGACGACCGGGACACCCGGCGCGCGATCCGCGTCGCCGGCGCCGAGCCCGTCGCCCTCTGGCACAAGGACAAGGACCTCAAGCAGGTCGACGCCGTGGTGCTCTGCGGCGGTTTCAGCTACGGCGACTACCTGCGGGCCGGCGCCATCGCGCGCTTCTCGCCGGTGATGGACACCGTCATCGACCAGGCCAAGGCGGGCCTGCCCGTCCTCGGCATCTGCAACGGCTTCCAGATCCTCACCGAGGCGCACCTGCTCCCCGGCGGCATGCTGGGCAACGACCACCTGCACTTCATCTGCCGCGACCAGAAGCTGCGGGTGGAGAACGCGGACACCGCCTGGACCACCGACTACACGGCCGGCCAGGAGATCCACATCCCGCTGAAGAACATGGACGGCCGCTACGTGGCCGACCGGCGGACGCTGGACGAGCTGGAGGCCGAGGGCCGCGTCGCCTTCCGCTACCTGGACGTCAACCCCAACGGCTCGCTCAACGACATCGCCGGCATCACCAACGCCGCCGGCAACGTCGTCGGCCTGATGCCGCACCCCGAGCACGCCGTCGAGTCGCTGATCGGTACGGGCCGTACCGACGGCCTGCCGTTCTTCACCTCGATCCTCAAGAAGCTGGTCAACGCATGAGCCGGACGCCTCTGGACACGGTCGAGCACGCGGCCGCGACCCCCGACGTCGAGCTGCCCTGGGCCGAGCTGGGCCTGAAGAAGGACGAGTACGAGCGGGTGGTGGAGATCCTCGGCCGCCGCCCGACCGGCGCCGAACTCGCCATGTACTCCGTCATGTGGTCCGAGCACTGCTCGTACAAGTCCTCCAAGGTCCACCTCCGACAGTTCGGCGAGAAGGCCCCCGAGTCCGACGCCCTGCTCGTCGGCATCGGCGAGAACGCCGGTGTCGTCGACGTCGGCCAGGGCTACGCGGTCACCTTCAAGGTCGAGTCGCACAACCACCCCTCCTACGTGGAGCCCTACCAGGGCGCGGCCACGGGCGTCGGCGGCATCGTCCGCGACATCATCGCCATGGGCGCCCGCCCGGTCGCCGTGGTCGACCCGCTGCGCTTCGGCGCCGCGGACCACCCCGACACCAAGCGCGTCCTGCCGGGCGTCGTCGCCGGCATCGGCGGCTACGGCAACTGCCTGGGCCTGCCCAACATCGGCGGCGAGGTCGTCTTCGACGCCTGCTACCAGGGCAACCCGCTGGTCAACGCCGGTGCCATCGGCGTCATGCGGCACGAGGACATCCACCTCGCCAAGGCCTCCGGCGCCGGCAACAAGGTCATCCTGTACGGCGCCCGCACCGGCGGCGACGGCATCGGCGGCGCCTCGATCCTCGCCTCCGAGACCTTCGACGACGCCAAGCCCTCCAAGCGCCCCGCCGTCCAGGTCGGCGACCCCTTCCAGGAGAAGCTCCTCATCGAGTGCACCCTGGAGGCGTTCAAGGAGAAGCTGGTCGTCGGCATCCAGGACCTCGGCGCGGCCGGCCTGTCCTGCGCCACGTCCGAGCTGGCCTCCAACGGCTCCGGCGGCATGCGCGTCACCCTCGACGACGTGCCGCTGCGCGACTCGACGCTCTCCCCCGAGGAGATCCTGATGAGCGAGTCGCAGGAGCGCATGTGCGCGGTCGTCGAGCCCGACAAGGTCGACCGCTTCCTCGAGATCTGCGACAAGTGGGACGTCATCGCCACCGTCATCGGCGAGGTGACCGACGGCGACCGGCTGGAGATCTTCTGGCACGGCGGCAAGATCGTCGACGTCGACCCGCGCACGGTCGCCCACGAGGGCCCGACGTACGAGCGCCCCTACGCCCGCCCCTCCTGGCAGGACGAGCTCCAGGCGGACGACGCGAACAAGCTGCCGCGCCCGGAGACGAGCGAGGAGCTGAAGGACCAGGTCCTGAAGCTGGTCGGCTCGCCCAACCAGGCCTCCAAGCAGTGGATCACCCAGCAGTACGACCACTTCGTGCAGGGCAACACCGTCCTGGCCCAGCCCGAGGACTCCGGCATGATCCGCATCGACGAGGCGTCCGGCCTCGGCGTCGCGATCGCCACCGACGGCAACGGCCGCTACGCCAAGCTCGACCCGTACGCGGGCGCGCAGCTGGCCCTCGCGGAGGCGTACCGCAACGTCGCCACCACCGGCGCCAAGCCCCTCGCGGTCTCCGACTGCCTGAACTTCGGCTCGCCCGAGGACCCGGCCGTCATGTGGCAGTTCGCCGAGGCCGTACGCGGCCTGGCGGACGGGTGTCAGCAGCTCGGCACCCCGGTGACCGGCGGCAACGTCTCGCTCTACAACCAGACCGGCGAGGCCGCCATCCACCCGACCCCGGTGGTCGCGGTCCTCGGCGTCATCGACGACGTGGCCCGCCGCACGCCGGCCGCCTTCCAGGAGGACGGCCAGCTGCTGTACCTCCTCGGCGACACGCGTGAGGAGTTCGGCGGCTCGGCCTGGTCCCAGGTCGTCCACGACCACCTCGGCGGTCTGCCCCCGAAGGTCGACCTGGAGCGCGAGCGCCTGCTCGCCGAGATCCTGATCTCCGCCTCCCGCGACGGCATGGTCGACTCCGCGCACGACCTGTCCGACGGCGGTCTGGTCCAGGCCGTGGTCGAGTCGGCGCTGCTCGGGGGGAGGGGCGCGCGCCTGGTCGTCCCCGACGGGCTCGACGCCTTCACCTTCCTGTTCTCCGAGTCGGCGGGGCGCGCGATCGTCGCCGTGCCGCGCTCGGAGGAGGTCCGCTTCACCGACATGTGCGGCGCCCGCGGCCTCCCGGCCACCCGCGTCGGCGTCGTCGACGGCGACACGGTGGAGGTCCAGGGCGAGTTCGCGCTCACCCTCGCCGAGCTGCGCGAGGCGCACGAGGGCACCATCCCGGCCCTGCTGGCCTGACCGGCACGGACCTACGCCGGCAAAGACCCCGCACGACACCGTGCGGGGTCTCCGCCGTAAGGTACCGGCGGCCGTCGCCGCTCATGTCGACGGGCCGCGGGAGGAGAGCCGGGGGGAACGGTGGAGATACCGGGCACGGTGCGCAAGTCCGTGAACGTGCTGCTGTGTCTGGCAGCCGTCGTGGCCATCGGCTGGTGCGGGCAGGACCTCTGGCGGATGGTCGACGGCCGGCGGCAGATCGACGCGGCCTGCGGGGGCCTCGTCCCGGCCGGACGGGTGCTGTCCCTGTCCCCGGCGGGCGGCGCCCTCACCCACCGCACCTCCGAGGAAGGCACGATCGACCTCGACGACGGGCTGCCGCAGGACTGCGAGGTCTTCAGCACCGAGGCGGGCGAGGCGTACGGCACGAACAGCGGGGAGCGCTGGTTCTTCACCGGCACGGTGGGCGTCCTGCCGGCGGACGGGCCCCGGATCGCCGACTCCCCGATGGAAGTCCTCCTCGATCCCCGCGGCGGTCCGACCCACCCGTACCAGCCGCTCGGCGGCGGCATCACGGGCATCGTCACGGATTCCGGGGTCGTCGTCGAACTCCCGTGCGCCGGGGGCGAGGCGGACGGGCGGCCCGTCACCGCCCTGTGGGCGCGGGCCGAGCTGATGGTCACCGAGCCGCCCTTCTCGGAGAACGGCCAGCTCACCGACCACGACCGGAACGTCCTCGCCGAGACCGCGGTGACCACCGCCAACAACCTCGCGGACCGACTGGGCTGCGCCGACCGGCTGCCCGACCCGCCGGAGGACGTCCCCGCGCTGCCCGAGGGGCCCGTCCCGGCCTCCCGTGCCGAGGGCACCTGCGCCTGGTACCGCGAGGCCGGCTTCGCCCGGAGCCGCCGGTTCCCGGACCAGGTCCTCCAGAGCCGCACGGACGACCGGCTCTGGGACGAGCGGTGCGTCCTCGTGCTCGGCACCGAGCGCGCGGCCGGCCTCCACCACGCCGAGGTCGAGGACCACTCCTTCCTCACCCGGCCGACGACGCCGGGGCAGTGGTTCGTCTCCCTCCACACCTACTCCGGCGAGCGGGCCAGGAACGTCCTGCTCACCAGGACCCACGGTGACGAGACGCCGGAACCCGCCGAGCCCGGCGGGGCGGGCCGCAGCGGCGAGGACCCGGTCTGGTGGGCGTCCTCCGTCTGCGCCGGACAGCCGCAGATCCACACCATGACCCTCGCCCACGGCTACGACAAGGTGATCTCGTCCGAGATCGAGAAGGTCTTCCGCGCCTACGTCACCGACGTCACCGAGCGCCGTCACTGCACGGACGTGGTCCTCCCGAAGTCCTCCGACTTCCCCTTCCGCCCCGCATAGGCTTCCCTCATGCCACCGGCCAAGAAGCGCGCCCGCTCCTACGACCCCGCCAAGACCCGCGCCGCCGTCCTGGCGCAGTTCGGGAACGTACGGGCGGCCGTGCGCACCCTCGCCCCCGGGCAGCTCGCGCTGCCGACGCGGCTCGGCGACTGGACCGTACGGGAGCTGGTCGCGCACATCGGCACGGCGCTGACGGCCGTGGACCGGCTGCTGGAGGAGCCCGAGCCCGCGCGGCAGGACGGGCGGCTGCCCGACTGGCCGTCCGCCGTCGCCGCCGACACGGACGCCATCGCCGGCACCGCGCGCCGGATCGCGGCCGAGCACCCCGACCCCGACGCCCACCTCGCGGACGCCGAGCGGCGCTTCACCGCCCGCCTCGACGCGACCCCCGGCGGCCGGCTGCTCCCCACCGGCGCGGGCGCCCTGCCCCTGGCCGACTACGTCGTCACCCGCACCGTCGAGCTCGTCGTGCACACCGACGACCTGAATGCCGCCGTCCCCGGCCTCGACGTCCCGTACGACCGTCAGGCCCTGGCCGCCTGCGCCCGGCTGCTGGCCGACGCGCTCGCCGCGAAGGCCCCCGGCGGCTCCACGGAGGTGCGGATCCCGCCGTACGCGGTGGTGCAGTGCGTGGAGGGGCCGAGGCACACCCGGGGCACCCCGCCGAACGTGGTCGAGACCGACCCGCTGACCTGGATCCGGCTGGCCGCCGGACGGGCGTCCTGGCGGGACGCGGTGGCCGGCGCGAAGGTGAGCGCGAGCGGGGAACGGGCGGACCTCGGACCGTATCTGCCGCTGCTGGGATGAGAGGAACCCGAGGCGGAGGGGGGAACCGTTCGTCCCCCGCCTTCGTCGGATCGGCATGTACAGGCAGAAGCACAAGCAGCGCATGACGATGCTGGCCGCCGCCGCCGTGCTCGTCCCGTCCCTGGCGGCCTGCGGCGACGAGAAGGCCGGTGCGGGCAGCGGTTCTGCCGAGACGGCGCAGTCCCTCGCCGGGACCGGCTGGAGCGTCGACGGTTTCACCGCCGACGGCGCCACCCACCGCGCTCCCGACGGCGCGCGACTCGTCTTCGACGACAGCGGCCGGGTGGAGGGCAGCTACGGGTGCAACCGGTTCAGGGGTCCGGTCTCCTTCGACGGCGACCGGATCAGGATCGGGGACGGCGTCGGCGTGGAGAGCACCCTGATCGCCTGCTCCGAGGAGCTCATGGAAGTCGAGACCGCCTTCGTCCGCAGCCTCAACGGGAACACCCTGAAGGCCGACGTGAACGACGACCGCCTCACCCTCACCACCGACACCGGTGACACCGTCCGCCTCAGCAAGGCGAAGGACTCCCCGCTGCACGGCACCCAGTGGACCGTCACCACCCCCGCCCTCGACGGCCGCGCCCACCTCACCTTCGACGAGGAGGAGGGCACCGTCTCCGGCCGCCTCGGCTGCAACCACGTGAACGCCGACGCCACCGTGCGCGACGGCCATATCACCCTCGGCGCGCCGGCCTTGACCCGCATGATGTGCGAAGACTCACTCATGGACGGCGAGAAGGCGTTGACGAAGCTGTTCAACGGCACCGCGGACTACCGGATCGAGGGCCGAACCCTCACGCTGACCAGCGAAAACGGCACCAGTGTGCGGGCCGTCGCGGAACACTGATCCACCGCGGGGGCCGTATCCCGCATTCGGACCAGCGGCCGGTCTCGCCTACACTCGATGGCGTGCCACGTGGTGACGGACGACTCAACCACGACCTGCTCCCCGGCGAGAAGGGCCCCCAGGACGCTTGCGGCGTCTTCGGTGTCTGGGCCCCGGGCGAAGAGGTCGCCAAGCTCACGTACTTCGGGCTCTACGCCCTCCAGCATCGGGGCCAGGAATCCGCGGGAATCGCGGTCAGCAACGGCTCCCAGATCCTCGTCTTCAAGGACATGGGCCTCGTTTCCCAGGTCTTCGACGAGACCTCTCTCGGTTCGCTCCAGGGTCATATCGCGGTCGGACACGCCCGCTACTCGACCACGGGCGCCTCCGTGTGGGAGAACGCCCAGCCGACGTTCCGCGCCACCGCGCACGGATCCATCGCGCTCGGCCACAACGGCAACCTGGTCAACACGGCGCAGCTCGCCGAGATGGTCGCCGAGCTCCCCAAGGAGAACGGCCGCGCCCCCAAGGTGGCGGCCACCAACGACACCGACCTGATCACCGCCCTGCTGGCCGGCCAGCGTGCCGCCGACGGCGAGCCGGTGACCGTGGAGCAGGCCGCGCACGCGGTCCTCCCCAAGGTCAGGGGTGCCTTCAGCCTCGTCTTCATGGACGAGAACACCCTGTACGCGGCCCGCGACCCGCAGGGCATCCGCCCGCTGGTCCTCGGCCGCCTGGAGCGCGGCTGGGTCGTCGCCTCCGAGTCCGCCGCCCTCGACATCTGCGGCGCGAGCTTCGTGCGCGAGATCGAGCCGGGCGAGTTCGTCGCCATCGACGAGAACGGGCTGCGCACCTCACGGTTCGCTGACGCGAAGCCCAAGGGCTGCGTCTTCGAGTACGTGTACCTGGCCCGCCCGGACACCGACATCGCCGGCCGGAACGTGTACCTCTCGCGCGTCGAGATGGGCCGCAGGCTGGCGAAGGAGGCCCCGGTCGAGGCGGACCTGGTCATAGCGACCCCGGAGTCCGGCACCCCGGCCGCCATCGGCTACGCGGAGGCGTCCGGCATCCCCTTCGGCGCCGGCCTGGTCAAGAACGCGTACGTCGGACGGACGTTCATCCAGCCCTCGCAGACCATCCGGCAGCTCGGCATCCGCCTGAAGCTGAACCCGCTCAAGGAAGTCATCAAGGGCAAGCGCCTGGTCGTCGTCGACGACTCGATCGTGCGCGGCAACACCCAGCGGGCCCTGGTCCGGATGCTCCGCGAGGCGGGCGCCGCCGAGGTCCACATCCGGATCTCCTCGCCGCCCGTGAAGTGGCCCTGCTTCTTCGGCATCGACTTCGCCACCCGCGCCGAGCTCATCGCCAACGGCATGACGATCGACGAGATCGGCACCTCGCTGGGCGCCGACTCCCTGTCGTACATCTCCATCGACGGGATGATCGAGGCGACCACCATCGCCAAGCCGAACCTGTGCCGCGCCTGCTTCGACGGCGAGTACCCGATGGAGCTGCCCGACCCCGAGCTCCTCGGCAAGCAGCTCCTGGAGACAGAGCTGGCCGCCGGCACCGCCGCCCCTGCCGCGGTCGACGCGATCCGCCGCCCGTAAGCCCTGACGGACGACACGAAAGCTCTCACAGTCATGTCCCAGAACACTGGTGCCAGCTACGCAGCGGCGGGCGTCGACATCGAGGCGGGCGACCGCGCCGTCGAGCTGATGAAGGAGTGGGTGAAGAAGACGCGGCGCCCCGAGGTGCTCGGCGGGCTCGGCGGCTTCGCCGGCCTCTTCGACGCCTCCGCCCTGAAGAACTACGAGCGGCCCCTGCTCGCCTCCGCCACGGACGGTGTCGGCACCAAGGTCGACATCGCGCGGCAGATGGGCGTCTACGACTCCATCGGTCACGACCTGGTCGCCATGGTCATGGACGACATCGTGGTGTGCGGCGCCGAGCCGCTCTTCATGACCGACTACATCTGCGTCGGCAAGGTCCACCCCGAGCGGGTCGCCGCCATCGTCAAGGGCATCGCCGAAGGCTGTGTGCTGGCCGGATGCGCCCTGGTCGGTGGCGAGACGGCCGAACACCCCGGCCTGCTGGGCCCGGACGACTTCGACGTCGCCGGGGCCGGTACGGGCGTCGTGGAGGCCGACCGGCTGCTCGGTGCGGACCGCATCCGCACGGGTGACGCGGTGATCGCCATGGCGTCCTCCGGGCTTCACTCCAACGGCTACTCCCTCGTCCGCCACGTGCTGCTGGAGCGGGCCGGGCTCGCCCTGGACGCCCGGATCGACGAGCTGGGCCGCACCCTCGGCGAGGAGCTCCTGGAGCCCACCAAGATCTACTCGCTGGACTGCCTGGCCCTGATCCGCACCACCGAGGTGCACGCGTTCAGCCATGTCACCGGCGGCGGCCTCGCGGCCAACCTGGCCCGGGTGATCCCGGACGGGCTGCACGCGACCGTGGACCGCTCCACCTGGACCCCCGCGCCGGTGTTCGACCTGGTCGGCCGGACCGGTGCGGTCGAGCGGCTGGAGCTGGAGAAGACGCTGAACATGGGCGTCGGCATGATCGCGATCGTGCCGCAGGGGTCCGTCGACGTGGCGCTGACGACGCTGGCCGACCGCGGCGTGAACGCCTGGGTGGCCGGTGAGATCACCGACCGCGGCGAGCACACCACGGGCGCGGCCCTCGTCGGTGACTACGCGGTGTGAGCCACGGTGTGGCGGCCCCCCCGGGGGGGGGGGGGGGGCGGCACCCCGGGGGGGGGGCCCCCCGGCGGCCCGGGGGGGCGGGATGAACCACGCGCGGCATAAACCCCGGGGGGGACCGCCGCACCCCCCCGC
>NZ_JBEORT010000118.1:0-20557 GCF_040302425.1 Streptomyces sp. NPDC126497 | reverse complement strand
GCTGTGTGGTCAACGGCCCCGGCGAGGCCCGCGAGGCCGACCTCGGCGTCGCCTCCGGCAACGGCAAGGGCCAGATCTTCGTGAAGGGCGAGGTCGTCAAGACCGTCCCCGAGTCGAAGATCGTGGAGACGCTGATCGAGGAGGCGATGAAGATCGCCGAGGAGATGGAGAAGGACGGCATCGTGTCGGGGGAGCCGGCCGTCACCGTGAACTGAACAGCACGGCATTCGAAGGGGGCCCGAGCGTGACCATTCTGGAGAGCATCCGGCAACCGCGCGACCTGAAGGCGCTGTCCGAGGCGGAACTGGGCGAACTGTCCGACGAGATCAGGGAGTTCCTGGTGCACGCGGTCGCCAGGACCGGCGGGCACCTCGGACCCAACCTCGGGGTGGTGGAACTCACCGTCGCCCTGCACCGGGTCTTCGAGTCGCCGGTGGACCGCATCCTGTGGGACACCGGCCACCAGAGCTACGTCCACAAGCTCCTGACCGGGCGTCAGGACTTCTCCAAGCTGCGCGGCAAGGGCGGTCTGTCCGGCTACCCCTCCCGCGAGGAGTCCGAGCACGACGTCGTCGAGAACAGCCACGCCTCCACGGCCCTCGGCTGGGCCGACGGCCTCGCCAAGGCCCGCCAGGTGCGGGGGGAGCGGGGCCACGTCGTCGCGGTGGTCGGCGACGGCGCCCTCACCGGCGGCATGGCCTGGGAGGCGCTGAACAACATCGCCGCCGCCAAGGACCGGCCGCTGGTCGTCGTCGTCAACGACAACGAACGCTCCTACGCGCCCACCATCGGCGGGCTCGCCAACCACCTCGCCGCCCTGCGCACCACCGACGGTTACGAACGGGTGCTGGCCTGGGGCAAGGACGTGCTCCAGCGCACCCCCGTGATCGGCGGCCCGCTCTACGAGGCGCTGCACGGCGCGAAGAAGGGCTTCAAGGACGCCTTCGCCCCCCAGGGCCTCTTCGAGGACCTGGGGCTGAAGTACGTCGGCCCGATCGACGGCCACGACATCAAGGCAGTGGAGTCCGCGCTGCGCCGCGCCAAGCGCTTCCACGGCCCCGTGCTGGTCCACTGCCTCACCGAGAAGGGCCGCGGCTACGAACCCGCCCTCGCCCACGAGGAGGACCGCTTCCACACCGTCGGCGCGATGGACCCGCTCACCTGCGCGCCCCTCGCACCGTCCGGCGGACGGTCCTGGACCGACGTCTTCGGCGAGGAGATCGTCCGGATCGGCGAGGAGCGCGAGGACGTGGTGGCGATCACCGCCGCCATGCTGCGTCCGGTGGGCCTCGGCGCCTTCGCCGAGCGGTTCCCGGACCGGGTGTGGGACGTCGGCATCGCCGAGCAGCACGCCGCCGTGTCCGCGGCGGGACTGGCGACCGGCGGCCTGCACCCGGTCGTCGCCGTCTACGCCACCTTCCTCAACCGCGCCTTCGACCAGCTGCTGATGGACGTGGCGCTGCACCGCTGCGGGGTCACCTTCGTGCTGGACCGGGCCGGTGTCACCGGTGTCGACGGGCCCTCGCACAACGGGATGTGGGACCTGTCCGCCCTCCAGGTCGTCCCCGGCCTGAGGATCGCCGCGCCCCGCGACGCCGACCGGCTGCGCGCCCAGTTGCGCGAGGCGGTCGCCGTGGACGACGCGCCGACCCTGCTGAGGTTCCCGAAGGAGTCCGTGGGCCCGGCGATCCCCGCCCTGGACCGCGTCGGCGGCGTGGACGTGCTGCACCGGGCGGACGCCCCGGAGGTGCTGCTGGTGGCCGTGGGGGTGATGGCGTCCGTCTGCCTCCAGGCCGCCGAGCTGCTCGAGGCGCGCGGCATCGGGTGCACGGTGGTCGATCCCCGCTGGGTCAAACCCGTCGATCCGGTCCTCCCGCGGATGGCCGCGGGGCACCGCATGGTGGCCGTCGTCGAGGACAACAGCCGTGCGGCCGGGGTCGGTTCGGCGGTGGCGCTCGCGTTGGGCGACGCCGACGTCGACGTGCCCGTACGCCGGTTCGGCATCCCGGAGCAGTTCCTCGCGCACGCCAAGCGCGGTGAGGTGCTCGCCGACATCGGCCTCACCCCGGTCGAGGTCGCCGGACGGATCGGCGCGAGCCTCGCCGTCGGGGAGGAGCGCGCGAAACAGTCACAGGACCCCCGAACCCCCCAGGAGCACCAGGCATGACCACCGCGGAGTCCGCGCCGGAGTCGTCACTGACCGGGAGCTTCGACCTCGGCAGGCTGCTGGCCGAGCGCGGGGCCGAGCGCTACGAGCTGCACGCCCGCCACCTCAACCACCAGCTCCCGCGCATGCTGCGCACCATCGGCTTCGACAAGGTCTACGAACGCGCCGAGGGCGCCCACTTCTGGGACGCCGACGGCAACGACCACCTGGACATGCTCGCCGGGTTCGGGGTGATGGGCCTGGGCCGCCACCACCCGGTGGTCCGCAAGGCGCTGCACGACGTCCTGGACGCCTCCCTCGCCGACCTGACCCGCTTCGACTGCCCGCCGCTGCCCGGACTGCTGGCCGAGAGACTCCTCGCGCACAGCCCGCACCTGGACCGGGTGTTCTTCGGCAACAGCGGCACGGAGGCCGTGGAGAGCGCCCTGAAGTTCGCCCGCTGCGCGACCGGCCGGCCGCGCGTCCTGTACTGCGAACACGCCTTCCACGGCCTGACCACCGGCTCCCTCTCGGTCAACGGCGAGTCCGGCTTCCGGGACGGCTTCGCCCCGCTGCTGCCCGACACGGCCGTCCCCCTCGGCGACCTCGACGCCCTGGAGCGGGAGCTGCGCAAGGGGGACGTGGCCGCCCTGATCGTGGAGCCCGTCCAGGGCAAGGGCGTGCACGAGGCACCGCCCGGCTATCTGCGGGCCGCGCAGGAGCTGCTGCACCGGCACAGGGCGCTGCTGATCGCCGACGAGGTGCAGACCGGGCTGGGCAGGACCGGAGACTTCTACGCCTACCAGCACGAGGCGGGGGTCGAACCGGACCTGGTGTGCGTGGCCAAGGCGCTCTCCGGAGGGTACGTACCGGTGGGCGCCACGATCGGCAAGGACTGGATCTTCAAGAAGGTCTACTCGTCGATGGACCGGGTGCTGGTCCACTCGGCCAGCTTCGGGTCCAACGCCCAGGCCATGGCGGCGGGCCTCGCGGTGCTGTCGGTCATGGAGGACGAAGGGATCGTCGCGCACGCCCGGAGCACCGGCGAGCTGCTGCGGACCCGGCTGGCCGCCCTCACCGAGAGGTACGAGCTGCTCGCCGACGTCCGCGGCCGGGGCCTGATGATCGGCATCGAGTTCGGCCGGCCCCGGTCGCTGAGGCTGCGTTCCCGCTGGGCCGTGCTCCAGGCGGCCCGCAAGGGACTCTTCGCGCAGATGGTGGTCGTGCCGCTGCTGCAACGGCACCGCATCCTCACCCAGGTCTCCGGCGACCACCTGGAGGTGATCAAGTTGATCCCGCCGCTGATCATCGACGAGGCGGACGTGGACCGGTTCGTGACCGCCTTCACCGCGGTGATGGACGACGCCCACGAGGGCGGCCTGGTGTGGGAGTTCGGCAGGACGCTGGTGCGGCAGGCCGTCGCCGACCGCTGAACCCGGGCCGCGCGGGGCCCGCCCCTTTTGCCTCTCGGGCAAGAGAATTGCCTCAGGGGCAAACATCGGGCTGAATGGGGGCATGAGCCCCTCCGAGACCGGACCGCCGGCCGAACCGGCCGACGCGCTCCCCGCGGTCGCGCCACAGCTGCGGGCCCTGCGGCGACGCGCCTCCCTCACCCTGGAGGCCGCCGCCCGCGACGCGGGTCTGTCGCCGGCCCACCTCTCCCGGCTGGAGACCGGGCAGCGTCAGCCCTCACTGCCCATGCTGCTCTCCCTCGCCCGCACCTACGGTACGACGGTCTCCGAGCTGCTCGGTGAGGCGGCCCCCGACCGGGACGCCGTGGTGCGCGCCGCCGACATGGAGCCCACGGCGGCGGGCGGCTGGACGTACTGGCAGGCCGGCGCCGCCGGACGCGGCATGCAGGCCCTGCGGGTCCGTGTGCCGCACGGCTCCCAGGGCGACATCGTGCGCGTCCACCCCGGGGAGGAGTGGCTGTACGTCCTCAGGGGGCGGCTGCGGCTGCGCCTCGGGGACACCCTGCACCGGCTCGCCCCGGGGGACAGCGCCCACTTCGACTCGCTGACCCCGCACCGCATCGCCGCCCAGGACCCCGACGGGGTCGAGCTGCTGTTCGTCCACACCCTGCTGCAGAGCCCCACGGCCGCACTGTGCCTGGGCCCGATCCACGGAGACGCGACATGACCGGCAAAGACATGGAAGACAAGCTCCCCCGGGCCCTGTGGGTGCGGCTGTTCGTCTACGTCGCGGTGGGGCACCTCTTCGCCGCCTTCATCTACTTCCTCTTCGAGGTGGCCCCGAAGAAGTAGGCGCCCGGGGCGTGGGCGCCCGTCTCAGTCGAGCAGGCGCTCGCGCAGCCGCTCCCGGGTCCCGGGGGTGAGGCCGAGTGCCTGCTCCAGGTAGGGGTCCACACCGCCCCAGGTCTCCTCGATGGCCTCGAAGGCGGCCGACAGGTACTCCGCGCGCGCGTCGAAGAGCGGGTTGAGCAGCTCCATGACCTCGGGGGAGTAGGCGGAGGGGGAGCTGCCGCTGCGGCGCACCTTGTAGCGGCGGTGCTTGGCGTTGGACTTCAGGTAGTCGTCGAGGATCGCGTCGCGCTCGACGCCCAGCGCGAGCAGCGTCACCGCCACCGACAGTCCCGCGCGGTCCTTGCCCGCCGCGCAGTGCATCAGCACGGGAACGCTGTCCTCGGCCAGCGAGCGCAGCACCTGGGCGTGCTCCGCGGTGCGCTGCCTGATGGTCAGGCGGTAGGAGCTGATCATCCGCTCCGCACCCTTGCCGTCCGCGAGGATCGAACGCAGCTGCTCCAGGTCGCCGTCGCGGACCATCTTCCAGAACTCGGCACCGTCGGCCGGGTCGCTGAGCGGCAGGTTCACGTTGCGCACGCCCGGCAGTTCGACGTCCGGCCCCTCCAGCCTCTGGTCGGCCGCGTTGCGGAAGTCGAAGACCGTGTGCAGCCCGAGCGAGGACAGGAAGGCGGTGTCCTCCGGGGTCGCGTGGGCGAGATGGCCGCTGCGGAACAGCACCCCGTGGCGTACCCGCCGGCCGTCGACGGTCGGCAGCCCGCCCACGTCGCGGAAGTTGCGCACCCCGGCCAGCTCGGGTTCGGTCGACGGCACCTGCTGCGTCACGAAGGACTCCTCCCGGTCGGCGCCGCCGGCGGGGCTCGTCGACGGGCGTCACTCGACGATACGACATGCCTGCCTGGGACAATGAGTTCTCCACAGGCATTGCCCGGCCGCCCCCACACCCCCGATGATGTTGGTGTCTGATCGCATCTGTTCGGGTCTGTTGGAGGTTCGGTGACGCAGGTCTCCCAAGACGGTCGTACATGGCTCCTGTCGGGCCCGGCCAGCAGCTACGCGGTCCACGTCACGGACCGCGACGAGCTGGTGCACCTGCACTGGGGCGCGCGGATCGCACTCGCCGACGCGGAGGCCCTGGCCGCGCGTCCGCTGCCGGACGACTGGCCGTTCGAGTCCCGCCTCGACGGGCGCGAGGAGTACCCGGTCGAGGGCGGCCCGCGCTTCGTCCGGCCCGCCCTGTCCGTGCGCACCGCCGAGGGGCGGCGCGGCACCGAGTGGGCCTTCGAGGGCCACGACGGGACCGACGACGGTGAGCTCCGCCTCCGCTTCCGTGACGGCGACCTGACCGTCACCCTGCACTACCGGATGTGCGACGACGTGGTCGAGCGCCGGGTGACCCTGCACAACCGGGGCCCCGCGGTCGAGCTCCTGCGCGCCGACTCCGCCACCTGGACCCTGCCCGAGCGCGAGCACTGGCGACTGTCCCAGCTGCACGGCCGCTGGGCCGCCGAGTCCCGGCTGACCCGCTCCCCGCTCACCTACGGCGAGAAGGTCCTCGGCAGCCGCCGGGGCCACACCGGACACCAGCACCTGCCCTGGGTCGCCCTCGACACCGACGCGACCGAGGAGCGCGGCGAGGTCTACGGCTGCGCCCTCGGCTGGTCCGGGTCCTGGCGCGTCTGCGTCGCCCAGCTCCCCGACGCGCGCGTGCAGATCACCGGCGGCGCGGGCCACGACGACTCCGGCCTGCTGGTGCTGGGCACGGACGAGACGTACGTCACGCCGGTCTTCGCCGGGCTGTGGAGCGACGGCGGCTTCGGCGGCGCGAGCCGCGCCTGGCACGCCTACCAGCGGACGTACGTCGTCCCGGACGCGGACCGGGACCGGCCCGTGCTGTTCAACTCCTGGGAGGCCACCGGGTTCGACATCTCCGAGGAGCAGCAGCGGACGCTGGCGCGGCGGGCCGCCGCGATGGGTGTCGAGCTGTTCGTGGTCGACGACGGCTGGTTCGGGGCCCGTACGAGCGACCGGGCCGGGCTCGGCGACTGGACGCCCAACCCCGACCGCTTCCCCGGCGGCCTGAAGCCGCTCGCGGACCACGTGCACGGCCTCGGGATGCGGTTCGGCATCTGGGTCGAGCCGGAGATGGTCAACCCCGACAGCGACCTGTACCGCGCGCACCCCGACTGGGTGCAGTTCCAGCCGGGACGCCGGCGCACGCAGTACCGCAACCAGCTCGTGCTCAACCTCGCGCGCGAGGACGTCAGGGAGTACCTCTGGGAGCGGCTCGACGGGCTGCTCGCCGGCGTCCCGGTCGACTACGTGAAGTGGGACTTCAACCGCTGCTTCACCGACGCCGGCTGGCCGGACGACCCCTACCCGCAGCGACTGTGGACCGACCACGTGCGCGGGCTGTACGCCCTGCTGGACCGGCTGCGGGCGGCCCATCCGGACGTCGCCTTCGAGTCCTGCTCGGGCGGCGGCGGCCGCATCGACCTGGGCATCCTCTCCCGCACCGACCAGGTGTGGACCTCGGACAACACCGACCCGCTGGACCGGCTCGCCGTCCAGCACGGCTTCAGCCAGATCCATCCGGCCCGGGTGATGGCCGCCTGGGTCACCGACAGCCCGAACGCGATGCTCAACGGGCGGGTCAGTCCGCTGCGCTTCCGGTTCGTCAGCGCCATGGCCGGGGTGCTCGGCGTCGGCGGCGACCTCACGCGGTGGACCGAGGAGGAGCTCGCCGAGGCACGGGAGTGGGTCGCGCTCTACAAGGAGATCCGGCCCGCCGTCCAGCGCGGCGACCTGTACCGGCTGCGCCCGCCGGAGGGCGGACTGAGCGCGGTGCAGTACGTCCTCGGCGACGAGGCCGTCGTCCTCGCCTGCCTCCAGGCGCAGCACTACGGAGAGCCCGTCCCGGCGCTCCGGCTGCGCGGCCTCGACCCGGACGCTTCGTACGAATGCCTCGAAACCGGCGAAACACATCGAGGTGCCGTACTGCTGCACCACGGGCTGCGCACCGGTCTGCGGGGAGACCTGGACGCGGCGGTGTTCCGGCTGAGGCGCCGGTGATGCGCTGATTCAGGCGTTCTGTCCGATTGGGGTGATTCACCCCAACGTGCCCGGGAAGAAGGGAGTATGGGGGAGGGGTGCGTGAGCATCGTCATATCCGGGACGACGTGTTGTCGGCATGCTCACGTAATTCCCGTGAACCGCACGGCAGTTCACGAGGGAAAGGGAATCCCGGCTGACGCCCGGTGACGCCATTTCCTCCTGTGGATCACGAAAGAACCCGTTCCGGGTGAACTTCGCGCTTGTCCCCTGGTGTCCGGGTCGCTTACGTTCGCCACCGATCCGGACGGACGCCTAATCCTGCCGCCGCCCGGAGCCCGCACACACTGACCCGTGCACGGCAGGAGCGGGGGACCCACAGGCACGACCGCCTGTTCCGGTTCCCGGAACGGCTCGGGGTTAAGCCGCGCGGCAAACGCGGCCGGGCATCTCCAGTCCGCACCCGACAGCTCACCTCGTAGGCGCCGGAGAGGAATTCGTCATGCCCGCGAAGGGTAAGCACCGCCGTACCAAGGCCCAGCGCCTCACCCGCTCCATCGCCGTCGCCGGGACCGGCGGCGCCGCACTCGCCCTGCCGCTCCTCGGCGCCACCGGCGCGCACGCCGCCACGCCGCAGACCGCCCCCGAGAGGACCGTCCAGTCGCTCTCCGCCTCCGCCGACGCCGGCCAGGCCGCCGCCGAGAAGGGCGGGGAGGTCCGCACGTACACCGTGAAGGCGGGCGACTACCTCGCGAAGATCGCCGAGGCGCAGCACGTCGACGGCGGCTGGAAGCAGCTCTACGCGGACAACCGCGAGGTCATCGGTGACGAGCCGTCGCTCATCCACCCCGGTCTGAAGCTCTCCGTCGACGGCGAGGCCGCCGCGGACGCGCCGGCGGAGCCCTCCTCCGCCGAGGCCCCCCGGCCCGCCGCGCAGCAGCCGGAGCAGCCCGCCGAGGAGTCCTCCTCGGACGCCTCCGCCCAGGCCGCCGACACCGGCCAGGCCGCGAGCGCCTCCGGTTACAGCTCCCCGGTGCCCGGCGCCGGTGGTCTCGGCACCGCCTACAAGGTGGCCGGCAGCATGTGGTCCAGCGGCTACCACACCGGTGTCGACTTCGGCGTCCCGACCGGCACCTCCCTGAAGGCCGTCGGCGCCGGCACCGTCGTCTCCGCCGGCTGGGGCGGCGCGTACGGCAACCAGGTCGTCGTCAAGCTCGACGACGGCTACTACGCCCAGTACGCCCACCTGTCCTCGCTCTCCGTCTCGGCCGGTCAGACGGTCACCGCCGGCCAGGAAGTCGGCCTCTCCGGCGCGACCGGCAATGTGACCGGCCCGCACCTGCACTTCGAGATCCGCACCACCCCGGACTACGGCTCGGACGTGGACCCGGTCTCCTACCTCCGCTCCAAGGGCGTCTCCATCGGCTGACCCCTCAACGCCGCCTTCCTGGCACGCGCGCCGCGGGCCGGCCCCCGATCCCCGGGGCCGGCCCGCGGCGTATTCCGGAGTTGGCCAACATTTTGAGGGTGTCTTATCTCACCGCGCGTCAATCCTTCCTTACGGTCGCGTAGGTCACATTCGAAGAGGAATCATGTACGGCTGTGGCAGACGATTCGAAGAGTGACAGCAGAGCAGTGATCGGGTCGTACGTGGCGGTGGGGGACAGCTTCACCGAGGGCGTCGGCGATCCCGGCCCCGACGGGGCGTTCGTCGGCTGGGCCGACCGGTTCGCCGTGCTCCTCGCGGACCTCCGGCCCGAAGGCGACTTCCGGTACACGAACCTCGCGGTGCGCGGAAAACTACTGGACCAGATCGTGGCGGACCAGCTGCCGAGGGCCGTCGAACTCGCCCCCGACCTGGTCTCGTTCTGCGCGGGCGGCAACGACATCCTCCGTCCGGGCAGCGACCCCGACGAGGTGGCCGAGCGGTTCGAGCGGGCGATCGCCGCGCTCACCGCCGCGTCCGGCACGGTGCTGGTGACGACCGGGTTCGACACCCGGGGCGTGCCCCTGCTGAAGCACCTGCGCGGCAAGATCGCGACGTACAACGGGCACGTGCGGGCCGTGGCCGACCGCTACGGCTGCCCGGTGCTCGACCTGTGGTCCCTCAAGAGCGTCCAGGACCGCAGGGCCTGGGACGCCGACCGGCTGCACCTGTCGCCGGAGGGGCACACCCGCGTCGCGCTCCGCGCCGGGCAGGCCCTCGGCCTGGAGATCCCGGCCGATCCCGAACAGCCCTGGCCGGCCCTGCCGCCCCGCGGCACCCTCGAGATCCGGCGGGACGACGTGCAGTGGGCCCGTGATTACCTGGTGCCGTGGATCGGCCGCCGGCTGCGCGGTGAGTCCTCGGGCGACCACGTGATCGCCAAGGGGACGCTGTCGCCGGACGACATCAAGGTGCGCATCGCCGCGGTGGCGTGAGCGGCCCGCGCGACGGGACGGCGCCCACGGCGGACTGGACGCTGCGGCCGGCGACCGCGTCGGACGTCGAGGCGGTGGCCGGGCTGCGCGCCGTGGTGCTCCGGGCGGACCTGGAACGGCTCGGGCGGTACGACCCGCGGCGGGTGCGGCAGCGGCTGCGCGACGGGTTCGACCCGGCCCGCACGTGGGTGATCGAGGTGGGCGGCGCCTTCGCCGGCTGCGTGGCGCTGCGGCCGGCCGCGGACGCCCGCCGGCTGGAGCACTTCTACCTGGCCCCGGATCTCCAGGGCGGCGGCATCGGTTCCGGCGTGCTGCGCGAGCTGCTGGGGCGGTGCGACCGCGACGGTGCCGTCGTCCGGCTGAACGTGCTGCGGGGCAGTCCGGCCCGGCGCCTCTACGAGCGGCACGGATTCACCCTCGAGGCCGAGGACCCGGTGGACGTCTTCATGGTGCGCGAGCCGCTCCGTCCGCCGCGGCCGCCCCCGGCACCGCGGCGCCGGGCCGGCCGCACATAATGGAATGTCTGACCGACTCCACCTGGAGGTACCGTGGCCGGTTCCCGTTCCCAGAGCTCCGGGCCGCGCGCCCTGCGACCCGTGGCCTTCGGCGCGGACCCGAGTGGCGAGCGCATGGCGCGCATCCGCAGGTCCCCGCACTTCAGGGACGGGGTCTTCCAGAACCCCGGGGGTCCCGCCCGGATCCGCCCGTCGGGCTCGACGCGGGACCTGGCGAGGATCTACCTCGACAAGGACTCCCGGTCCCGGCGTGCCCCGAAGGGCGCCGTCCCGGTGCACCCCACCACCCTCGCCGACATCTCCCGCCCGCCCGCCACGGGGCTGCGCCTGACGTGGGCGGGCCACTCCAGCGTCCTCGCGGAGATCGACGGGCACCGGGTCCTGTTCGACCCCGTGTGGGGTGAGCGCTGCTCGCCGTTCCCCTTCGCCGGGCCCAGACGGCTGCACCCCGTGCCGCTGCCGCTGGCCGCGCTCGGCCCGGTCGACGTCGTCGTGATCTCGCACGACCACTACGACCACCTCGACCTGCCCACGATCAAGGCGCTGGCCGGCACCGGCACGCTGTTCGCCGTCCCCCTCGGCGTCGGCGCGCACCTGGAGCGCTGGGGCGTGCCCGCCGGGCGGCTGCGCGAGCTGGACTGGCACGAGACGACGGAGGTCGGCGGCCTCACCCTCACCGCCACCCCGGCCCGCCACTTCTGCGGCCGGGGCCTGCGCAACGCCCAGCACACCCTCTGGGCCTCCTGGGTGGTCGCGGGCGGGGAGCACCGGATCTACCACAGCGGTGACACCGGCTACTTCGACGGCTTCAAGGACATCGGCGCCGGCCACGGCCCGTTCGACGCCACGATGATCCAGGTCGGCGCGTACTCGGACTTCTGGCCCGACATCCACATGACGCCCGAGGAGGGCGTCCGGGCCCATCTCGACCTGCAGGGCGGCGAGGCGGCCGGCGTGCTGCTGCCCATCCACTGGGGGACGTTCAACCTGGCGCCGCACGCGTGGGCGGAGCCGGGGGAGTGGATGAAGGACGCGGCCGAGGAGGCCGGCCAGGCGGTGGCGTTCCCGCGGCCGGGCGAGCCGTTCGAGCCGGCGGCGAGGCTGCCGGCGGAGGCGTGGTGGCGGGCGGTCTCCGGTCCGGTCGCGCGCTCGTGGCGGCGCCCCCGGATCGCTGAGGGGGCGGCCGAGACGAGCAAGGGCGATCTCGACCTCGCCGGTGAGCGGTGACCCCGGCCGGGGACGGGCTCGGGAAGACGGCCCGGATGCCGGAGCGTCTCCCGGCTGAAGAGCGGGACCGTGTGCGGGGAGCCTCGGACGGGCGCTCTGGAGGAAGCGGCGGATCATGCTGTCCTGGTCTTCGCGGGTGGCGCGGTCGGTTCCGGCGAGGGTGAAGCGGCCCAGGGCTGCGAACAGGCGCCGGGCGTCGCCGTCGCGGTCACGGATGGCCGCGCCTGCGACGGGGTCCGCGGCCGGGTCTCGCCCTTGCCGTCGCGTTCGGCCCCTCGCCGGCCGGCGTCTCCGCGTCTCGGCGCCGGGGCGGCCCGCCGGTGGAGTCGGTCCGGGGGAGGGCTGAGCTGGGGAACTCGTGACGGCAGCGGGCGCACCGCCCCTCGTCTTCGTGCACGGGACGCGGTTCAGCGCGGGGCAGTGCGCCAGGGCTGTCCGAGCGCAGCGGGACCCGCGAACGCCCAGGCCGGCCAGGACGCGGGCGGTGACCGCGCATCCGTGAGGGCCAGCGCCGGCGACAAGGCCCCACCAGCTACTGCTGCCGGGTCGCCCGAGACCCTGGCCTTCCCGCCCGGACCCGGTGCCCGGGAACGGCGCGGCCAGGTCATGGGGCGGCCGTGCCGTGCCGCCGAAGCGGTGGCGAAGGCCGTCGGCGATCGACGCGCGTCCTCGCCGGCGACGCTGCTGCGCACCCCCTTCCCGGCGTCCGGCCCCGGGGACCCCTCGAGCTCGAAGCAAGCCGTCCCCAGGCCGCCCCCGCAGTCGTGCGACCGTGTGACGGAGCCCTTCACGCTGCCCGGGCGGCGGCGGTCCGGGTGCCTCCCCTGTCGCGCGGAGGGCCCGTAGCAGGCGGCCGGGGACGCTGTCGGAGAGGCATTCGGCAGGTGTCGCCACCCGGTACGAGGAGCTCTTCGGGAGCGGCTGACGCCGAAGCGCGGCCACCGGCGCCGTCCACGTCCGTGATGCGCGGGGCGGGACCTACAGCGCCGCCCCGCGCCGGGTCTCCACCGCCAGGACGTGTTCGACAGCCTGGATCAACGTCTCCTTGACCGAGGTGCGCAGGCGGGCGTCGCAGAGCAGGACCGGTACGTGCGGGCCCAGCGCCAGTGCCTGGCGTACCGTCTCCGCCGGGTACCGGCGGGCGCCCTCGAAACAGTTGACGGCGACCACGAACGGCAGGCCGCTGCGCTCGAAGTAGTCGACGGCCGGGAAGCAGTCGGGCAGCCGCCGGGTGTCGGCCAGGACGATCGCGCAGAGCGCACCGGCGGCCAGCTCCTCCCACATGAACCAGAAGCGGTCCTGGCCGGGGGTGCCGAACAGGAAGAGCGCGAGACGGTTGTGGATGGTGATCCGACCGAAGTCCAGGGCCACCGTGGTCGTGCCCTTCCGTTCGACACCCGACAGGTCGTCCACGTCGATGCCGGACCGGGTCAGAGTCTCCTCCGTGTGGAAGGGGAGGATCTCGCTGACCGTGGAGACCAGGGTGCTCTTTCCCACCCCGAAGCCCCCTGCCACCAGGATCTTCGCGGCGTCCGGCAGCTCTGTCTGTGGCATGGCGGGCTTGCCTTTCGGTTTCGTGCTCACAGTGCGCGCAGTCCTTCGAGTACTTCTCTGATCATCCGGACGCTGGGCCGTGCCGCCGGATCGGCGGGCTGCCGCACCCGGATGGCCCGGGCGTTGAAGAGGTCTCCGAGCAGCACGCGTACGACTCCCACCGGCAGGTTCATGCGCGCCGCCACCTCGCCCACCGGGCGCGGGCTGCGGCAGAGGGCGAGGATCGCGCGGTGTTCGGGCTGCATCTCCACCTCGTACTGGAGGGTGTCGACCGTGGCGACCACGAAGGCCACCAGGTCGAAGAAGTAGCCCTCGTTGCGGGTCCGTCCCCGCACCATGGCGTACGGGCGGACGACCGGACCGGCCGCCTCGTCCACCCATTGCGCGTGGGTCATCGTGGCTCGACCGACATGTGGAAGCCGAGGCGCTTGACCAGCATGGCCATCTCGTAGGCGACGACGCCGATGTCCGCGCCCCGGTGGGTCAGCGCCGTCAGACAGGAGTTGTCGCCCGCCGCGCACACGAACAGGAAGCCGCCCTCCATCTCCACCATGGTCTGGAGCACCGCGCCGCCGCCGAAGTGGCGCCCGGCGCCCTTGGCGAGGCTGTGGAACCCGGAGGCGACCGCGGAGAGCCGTTCGGCCTGGTCGCGGTCGAGTGCCTCGGAGGAGCCGAGCAGCAGCCCGTCCGTGGACAGCAGGACGGCGTGACCGATCTCCGGCACGTTGCGCACCATGTCGCTCAGCAGCCAGTCGAGGGAGGAGCCCGTCTCGGACGGGCCGACGTGGGTCATGTCAGCCACGGTGTCAACCACGCTTTCTGGGAGTGGGGGTGGGGGTGTGGGCCGGGAAGGCGGCGTGCGCGTCGTGGCCGAGCGCGTCGCCGCCCGGCCGGCCGGCCGGGCCGCCGGGGGCCGCGTACTGCTCGACCCGGGCGCGGGCCGCGCCCGCCTGGAGGGCGGACATCATCGAGCGGACCTGGTCGGGGCGTTCGGCCACGGGGTGGCGGAGCCGCTCGTCCGGGTGGGGCTGGGGGACGGCGGGGCCGCGTGCCGCGGTTCCGGCCGGTGCCGGTGGGCCGACACGCCGCTCGTAGTCGGTGCGGCCCCAGTTCATGAGCTGTCCGCGACCGTCGGCATCGCCGCTGGAGGTGGCCTGGTCCGAGAGGTTCGCCTGGGGTACGCGGACCGGGAGGCCGTCGATCATGCCGCCCTGCGCCGGTTCCGGCGCGGGGACCGGGTGGGGGCGTGCCGGGGCCGGGTGGAACGGGGCCGGAGCCGGTGCCGGGCGGGCCGGAGCCGTCATCGGGGCCGCGTGGGCCGGTGCCGGGCGGGCCGGAGCCGTCATCGGGGCCGGAGCCGCGTGGGCCGGTGCCGGGTGGGCCGGAGCCGTCATCGGGGCCGGAGCCGCGTGGGCCGGTGCCGGTGGGGCCGTGGGCGCCGGCACCGGTGGGTCTGCGGGTGCCGGGGCCAGGGCCTCGGGGGCCGGGGGCTCCGACGAGGGCTGGGGCCACTCCAGCAGGTCGTCCGGGATGAGGACCACCGCGTTGACGCCGCCGTAGGGCGAGCGGCGCAGGGTCACCTCGATGCCGTGGCGGTGGGCCAGGCGGCCCACGGTGACCAGGCCGAGGCGGGTGCTGTCCAGGGTGGTGACGTCCAGCGGTGCGCCGAGGCGCCGGTTGGCCGCCTCCAGTTCCTCCGGCGGCATGCCGAGGCCGCGGTCGTCGATCTCGATGACCAGGCCGCTGGCCGCCTTGCCCACGCTGACCCGGACCTCGCTGTCGGAGGGCGAGAACACCTCCGCGTTCTCGACGAGTTCGGCGAGCAGGTGGATGACGTCGGCGGCGGCACGGCCCTGGATGCCCACCGCCGGCACGGGCAGTACGACGACCCGCGTGTACTGTTCGGTCTCCGCGATGCCGGCGCGGACGACGTCCACCGCGGGGACCGCCCGGCGCCAGAGCCGGCCCGGCGCGGAACCGGAGACGATCAGCAGGCCTTCGGCGTAGCGCCGCATGCGGGTGGCGAGCTGGTCGAGTTCGAAGAGCCGGTCCAGGGTGTTGGCGTCCTCCTCGTGGCGTTCCATCACGTCGAGCAGACTGAGCTGCCGGTGGATGAGGACCTGGCTGCGGCGGGCGAGGTTGACGAAGAGCTGGTTGATGCCCTGGTGCAGGCGGACGTCCTCCTGGGCGAGTTCCACGGCGGTGCGCTGCAGCGCGTCGAAGGCGGCCCCGAGTTCCGCCATCTCCCGGTTGACGAAGACGGGGCTCTCCATGCCGGTGCGGACGTCCACCGTCTCGCCGCGGCGCAATCGGCCCACGACGTCACGGAGTTTGTCGTCGGTGAGGTTGCGTGAGGAGGTGTTGAGGCGGTTGATGTCGCCGACGAGGGAGCGCGCCATCCGGATCGACATCACGACGGAGGTGATCAGCGAGACGAGGCTGAGCGTTCCCGCGACGACGAGTTCGACGAAGGCGCGGTGAGCCGGGGGGCCGGTGCGGGTGAAGACCAGGTCGATGTAGTCGAGGGCGGTCGTGCTGTTCACCTTGGCCGCCGTGTCGTAGGCGGTACGCCACTGCGCGATGGTGAAGGGGAGCGTGCGGGCGGCCGGGCCCGCGTCGATGAGACTGTCCTCCAGGGCGGTCACCTCGGTCATGGCCCCGCCGGGGGCGGCGAGTTCCAGGAACGGCTTGCGCTGGGCGGCGGGAAGCCGGGCGAGCACCTCGGCGCTCAGCAGCCGTCGGGCGCCGATGGTCTGGACGAGGGTGCGGTAGGCGGTGGCGCTCAGCCGGCGGTCGGGGGTGGCGGCGGCGGCCGAGATCAGCGCGTCCTCCCGGGAGAGGAGGTCGCCCGCGGGCACCTGGGTGTAGAGGGCCTGGCCGAACTCCTGGGCGTCCTGGTCGGGGAGGATCGTCATGGCGCGCAGCGCCTCGGCGATGTCCTCGTTGATGCCGGTGTAGGCGGCCATGATCCGGTCCGGCGAACTGGTGCCCGCGTCGGTTCCGCGCCGGATGTCGCTCAGGGTGGCGAGGGACTTCTCGGCGCGGTCGACGCCCTCACGCACCGAGTCGCTCTGCGCGCTGCGGACCTCCTCGTCGTGTGCCTCCTTCAGGAACGCGGCTATCGCCGCGTCGCTGGCCGCACGCCCGGCGGCCAGCGAGGCGGGGTCGCCGTCCGGGGCGGTGGCCGCCACGACCGCGTCGCGCCGTTCGCTCTGGAGGGCCACCACGGCCCGGCCGAGAGGGGCGGCGAGGTGGTTGCCGATGGTGTCGACGCGCGAGAGGGTCAGCGCGTTGCCGAGAGCCAGGTGGGCGGCGTAGCCGCAGAGTGCGGCCAGTGACACCAGTGGAAGCAGGAGAAGCGCCGTGAACTTGCGGCGGATGGACCAGCCCTGACGTTTCATTGAGGCCCTGTCGAGTAGCGCGGTGGCGCGCGGCTGCCGGCGAACGGATGGGGTACTGCCGAGCGCGGAGAGCACCTTGCCCACGGCATGAACAGAATGCGTGGCTCATGCGCAGGCCGGGTGGAGGGGAAGCCCATGACCATGGCGGGATCTCCGCGCCTTGATCATGGTAAGACTGATCTGACGACCCGTTACTTAATAAAGTCCGACATTTTCGTTAACGCGGGAGAGCCCGCTGTCGCGCCCCGTCCGGCGCCGTACGGCCGTGCTGGATAATGCGGGCATGCGGATCTCGGCCAGGGCGGACTATGCGGTGCGCGCCGCGCTGCAGCTCGCCGCCGCCCCGCGGGCCTGCCCGCTCACCGCGGAGGCGATCGCCGACGCCCAGGAGATCCCGCACAAGTTCCTGGAGGGCATCCTCAACGACATGCGCCGGGAGGGCCTGGTGACGAGCCGGCGCGGCGCCAACGGCGGGTACCGGCTGGCCTCGCCGGCGGACGACATCAGCATCGCGGACGTCATCCGGGCCGTCGACGGTCCGCTGGTGTCGGTGCAGGGGGTGCGTCCGCCCGACCTGTCGTACACCGGTCCGGCCTCCGCCCTGCTCCCGCTGTGGATCGCCCTGCGCGCCAACGTGCGGCAGATCCTGGAGGGCGTGTCCCTGGCCGACGTCGTCTCCGGCCGGCTGCCCGACGGGGTCATGCGGCTGGCGGACGCCCCCGCCGCCTGGACCAATCCGTAGTCGTCCCGCTCCCCGGGACGGTCGCGTCCGGTGGCTGGATGCCCGCTTGCTCCGGACCGGCCGCTCCCACAGGATGATTCCCTACCAATCCGATAGGGAAATGGGGAGCCGTGGGTGAGATGGGGGTGATCACCGCCGCCGGGGACCACTGGCAGCGCGTCACCGACGAGGTCGCCGACGACCTCGCCGTGGACGCGATCGACCGCGAGCGGGCCGGTGAACCGCCCTCCGACGAGGTCGCGCGGCTGCGGGAGTCCGGACTGCCGGCCGTTCTCACCCCTCCCGCGCCGGACGGACGCGGGATGGGCTGGCGCGAGGCCTCCGCCGTCGTCCGCCGTATCGCCGCAGCCGACGGGTCGATCGGTGAACTGCTTGGCCGCCACTACGTGCTGTCCTGGAGCGCCCGCTTCTTCGCCACCCCGGAGCGGGCCGCCGAGCTGGAGGCGCGCGCGGTCCGGGAGCAGTGGCTCTGGGCGGGTGACACCGCGGTACCCCGGCCGCTTCCCCGCGGCGACCTGCCGGGCCCCACGCTCACCCCCGCCGACGGCGGCGGCCGGTTCCTCCTCGACGGGCACCGCGCCCTGCCCACCGCGGTCGGCGAGGCCGACCGGCTGGTGCTCGACGCCGTCTGCTCCGTCACGCACGAGCCGGTCGTCGTGGTCGTGGACGCGCGGCACCCGCGCGTCGGCCGCGTCCTGGCGCACGACCGGCTCGGCCAGCGGCTCACCGGTGCGGGCACCGTCCACTTCGACGGCGTGCCGGTCGACGCCGCCGACGTCCTGGGCCCCGCCGGCCGCGACGAGGACACGACCCCGCCCCATGCCGCCCTCGCCCCGCACGCGCTCGGCCTCATGCTGACCCAGGTCGCCCTGGGCGTGGCCGAGGGGGCGCTGGCGGAGGCCAGGGACCTCAGCCGCTCCGCGCGCCACACCCGGCCGCCGCACGACGACGCCGACCTCCTGCTGGCCTACGGGGAACTCGCCCTCGCCCTGCACACCGCCTCGGCGGTGGCCGACCGCGCGACGGCGGCGATGGAGGAGGCCCTCGCGGCGGGACGGGGGCTCGACCACGAGCGGTGCGCGGAGACGGCCGCCCAGGCGACGATGGCCGGCGCGGTCACCACCAGGGCCGCCCTCCTCACCGGCGAGCGCGTGCTGGCCCTCACCGACGCGGACGGCGTCGACCGGTTCTGGCGCAACGTCCTGGCGCTGGTGGACCGCGGCCCCGCCGGCCCCACCATGCGGGCCATCGGCGACCACTACCTGAACACCGCGGGGAACGGGGTTCCCTCCCCGCCCTGGCCCGACCATTACGGTGAGTGATGCCCCGGCCGATGGGGTGGGGCGCGCCGACGGCGGCCGGGAGCGTCCGGCCCGCCGGCTCCAGGCGGCCCGGGCGCGTCGGCGGGGTCGGATCCCCTCGGGTCCTCCGGACTCGTGATGACCACTTGTGACCAGCTCTGATCGCTTCCCGCTCCCTTCCGGCTCCTTGTTCGAGCGGGTTATCGGTCTGTCGTACGAGGCCTCATACCAGAGCGCGATGCTGTCCGCATCAGTTTGTCAACTGCCCATCGCCCATGATGCGGTGGTGACTACGGTGAGTGCCGGTCGGACGGCGCCGCGGCACCTCACGTCGTGCGGCGCGCTGCGCCGCGGGCCGCGTCCAACAGTCGGATTCAGGGAGCGGGGACCGGTACGTGCAGCCACAAGGCGGACGAGGGAGCGGACGGGGCGAGGGACCCCGGCACCCGGGCCCGGCCGGCGCGCGGAGCGCCGCCGACGCCACGGTGACGGCCCGCGAGCCGGGGCGCGGCGCCGCGCGCCCCGCCGACACCCGGGTGGACCGTCGCGCGGGCGGACGGCACGGCCGGCCGGCCGCACGGACCGCCCCCGCGCCGCTCGAGACACCGATACGACCCCAACTGCTGCGCCTCGCCGTGCTGCCGCCCGTCGCGGTGGCCCTCAGCGCCTGCGCGGCCGTGCTCTTCACCGTCCGCTCCACCGGAGTCCGGCCGGGCCTCACCCTCTGGGCCGTCCTCGGCGGCGCCGCCTCCGTGACGTGCGCCGGCGTCGTCATCGCGGCCGTGGCCGCCGACCGCGCCGCCCGGGCCGTGCACGACCGCGTCGGCGCGCTGCGCCGGAGCACCGCCCGGAACGAGGCCGACCTGCGGGCCCTCGTCGAGGCACTGCGCCGCGGCGACGCCCCGCCGCCCGCACGCGGGTCGCGGGGCGAACGGGCGGGCGACCCCGACGCCGACTTCGGCCTGCTCGCCGCCGACCTCGCCCGCGCGCACGACGGCGCCGTCCACGCCGTCGTGGAGGCCTCCCGGCTCTCCAGCCGGACCGGCAGCGAACAGAAGCTCGAGGTGTTCGTCAACCTCGCCCGGCGTCTGCAGTCCCTGGTGCACCGCGAGATCTCCCTCCTCGACGAGCTGGAGAACGAGATGGAGGACCCCGACCTGCTCAAGGGGCTCTTCCACGTCGACCACCTCGCCACCCGCATCCGCCGCCACGCCGAGAACCTCGCCGTGCTCGGCGGGGCCGTCTCCCGGCGGCAGTGGAGCAACCCCGTCCCCATGACCGAGGTGCTGCGCTCGGCGATCGCCGAGGTCGAACAGTACTCACGGGTCAAGCTCGTACCGCCGGTCGACGGCACCCTGCGCGGACACGCCGTCGCCGACGTCATCCACCTGCTCGCCGAACTCGTCGAGAACGCCACGGTGTTCTCCGCCCCGCACACCCAGGTGCTGCTGCGCGCCGGCCTCGTCACCTCCGGACTCGCCGTCGAGGTCGAGGACCGCGGGCTCGGCATGCCCGCCGGCGAGCAGGACCGGATGAACGCACTGCTCACCGACCCCGACCAGGTGCACGTCGCCAGCCTGCTGGCCGACGGCCGGATCGGTCTGTTCGTGGTCTCCCAGCTCGCCAGGCGGCACGGGATCCACGTCCGGCTCCAGACCAACATCTACGGCGGGGTCCAGGCCGTGCTCGTGGTGCCGCAGGCGCTGCTCGGCCCGGAGCCCGAAGCCGCCGACGACGGGCCGGACGGGACGCGCCCCCCGCACGACAGCCGCACCGGCGCCGTCCCGGCGGTCCGTCACACGGCCGCCGCACCGGAGGCTCCCGTGGACGGGCCGGCCGCGGGCGGCAGGCCCGTGCCCGCGGCCCCCCGCGCCCCCGCGCCCCCCGGGCCCCACACCCCCGCGCCGCCCCCGCCCCCGCCCCCCCCCCCCCCCCCCC
>NZ_JBEORT010000117.1:0-20866 GCF_040302425.1 Streptomyces sp. NPDC126497 | reverse complement strand
CCGGCGGTGCGGCGGCCGCGGGGCCGCGGTTGGGGCCCCCGGGCGGGCGCCGTCCCGGCACCGTGTCCGGCACCCGCGGTCCGCACCGCGCCCGCCGTCCCCTGAGGGGCGCCCTCGGCGCCCTCGTCGCCGCGGCCGCCGCGACCGTCGTCGTCGGCGCGGGCTGGCTCATGACGCAGTCCGGCGGAGCCGCGGACCCGGGCGCGGGCAGTGCCGCCGCGCGGGCCGACTCCGGGGACGCGGGCGGGAAGAAGGAGGGCGGGGCCGCCTTCGAGGGCCCCCGCCGCCTCGTCTGCTCCCGCCTCGTCGCCGAGGGCACGGTGCGGGCGGTGGAACAGGTGCCGGGGACCGGGGCGCAGCACGTCACGCTGGAGGTGAGCCGCTCCTACAGGGGCGGGGGCGGGGACGAGATCACCTTCCTCCGGTACCCCGCCGACGACGCCCCGCTGCGGGAGGGCGACCGGGTGATGGTCGGCATGCCCGCCGAGGGCGCGCACCCCGACGCGGTGATCGTCGGGGAGGCGGACATCGCCCCCGAGCGGACCCGGATCACCGCCCCGCCCACCGGGCCGGGCGCCCCGGCCTGCGGCTGAGTACGACGAAGGGGCGGGCGCCCGTACGGACGCCCGCCCCGGATCCCGCGTCAGCCGCTCACGGGGTGACCTTCTCGATCGCCACGCTGCCGAGGCCCGCGACCGTGCCGCGCGCGTTCACCAGCTGGACGCGCCCGAAGAACGCACGCCCCTCGGGAGCCGCCGCGGCGACGGTGACGTCGCCGGAGACGGTGGCCGTCCCGCCCGTGCCGAGCTTCACCGGCGCCGAGTCGTCGACGCCGATGGACCCGAGCGAGGCGGAGAAGAACACGTCCAGGTAGTCGTAGTCCGTGGAACCGGCCGGGACCGAGTAGCCGTCGACCTTCACGGTGTACGTACCGGCCGCCGGGGAGGCGATGGAGACGGACTCCTCCGAGTCGCCGTCGGCGGACTGGGCGACCTGCGCGCCGTCCTTGTCGTAGACCGTCAGGTCCAGGTCGGCGGAGGCGTCCGAGACGTTGCCGATGGCCACGTCGAGGGAGGTGGCGCCCGCGGGCACCTCGACCGTGGTCGTGTGCGTGTCACCGGTCCGGATGGCCGGCCGGTCCGTCTTGGACGAGCCGAGCGGGCCGCCCACCAGCTTGCCCTCCAGCGCGGCGAACTCGTTCCTCACCTTCCACGAGACGGCGGCCGGCGTGCCGACCTTCGCCTCGGGCACGGTCACGGTCTCCGGGTCGAAGGCCGCGCCGAGGACGGCGACGTCCAGCTTGTAGGGGTTGTCGAGCAGCGGCGAGGTGCGCCGGGACTCGACCTCGATCTCCCACACGCCCGGCTGCGGGTCGGTGTACGACCGCACGTCGGGGCGGCAGGTGTTGGCCGGGTTGGTGTAGTTCGGGTAGCAGTTGACCGTCGACGTCGGGTCGGCCGGGACGCCGTACGGGTGGATGGCGATGAACCGGGTCTGGCTCGTGGCCTTCAGCCCGCTCATCGCGACCTCCAGCGTCTTCGCGCCCTCGGGCACGGTGACGAAGTAGGAGGTGGTGCTGTTGCGCTGGGCCGTGCCGGACGCGGAGAAGGTGTGCTTCAGCGGCGCGGAGACGACCACGGTGGTGAGCACCTGCTGGTCGACGCCCTCGGTGCGCGGGTCGTCGACCTCGAGGATCGCGCTCTTGATGCCGGCCGAGCGCGGCGTGGCCTGGACCTTCACGGTCACCGGCTTGTTCAGCGGCAGCACGATGTCGTCGTCGCCGAGGACGCGGAAGGTGCGGCCGGCGTTGTTCTCGATGTCGAGCTCGTGCCGGACCGCGCGGTCGGGGCCGGACGTACGGGTGAGCGTGATGTCGTACGTCTTCTTCTCGCCGGCCTTCAGGCCGCCCTCACGGTCGTAGAGACCGGTGCCGAAGCCGGGCGTCTCGAGGAACTGGTCGATCGCGGTGTCGACCGGGGCCTTCACCGTGTAGTCGTGCGCGGTGGCGCCGTCGCGGATGGCGTCCCAGGCGTCCTCGATGTCGATGAGGCCCGCGCCCTCCTCGTAGGCCTGCACGTCCTTGATGTGCTCGGCGGTGGAGGTGAGGGCGGTGCGCAGCTTCGCCGGTGTGAGGTCGATGCGCTTCTGCTTGGCGGCGGACAGCAGCAGCGCGGAGGCGCCCGCGGCCTGTGGGGAGGCCATCGAGGTGCCCTGCAGCATGCCGTAGCCGGCCGGGAGGTCGTAGCCCGCCTCGGCGACCGGGGCGCCCGGCATCCAGGTCTGGATGGTGTTGACCGCCGCGCCGGGCGCGACCAGCGTCGGCGTGAAGCCGCCGTCCTCACGCGGACCGCGCGAGGAGAACGGCATCATGGCGTACTTGGTCCTCACCGCGGAGCCGTAGTTGGCGGCCCAGGTCTCCTTGGAGGCGGACGCGCCGACCGAGATGACCTTGTCGGCCAGGGCCGGGTCGCCGATGGTGTTGGTGCCGGGGCCGGAGTTGCCCGCGGAGATCACCAGCTGGACGCCGTAGGTGTCGATCAGGCGGGTGTACAGCTCGGCGCGGGCGTTGTTGCCGTCGTTGAGCGCCGGCAGACCGCCGATGGACATGTTGACGATGTCGACGCCGCGCTCGGTGACGAGGTCGATCATGCCCTCGGTGAGCGCCACGTTGGTGCAGCCGCCGGACCAGGTGCAGGCGCGCGAGGAGACGATCTTCGCGCCGGGGGCGGCGCCGTTCATCTTCCCGCCGAACAGGCCGTGGGCGGCGGTGATGCCGGCGACGTGGGTGCCGTGCTCGGACTCGATGACCCCGATGTTGACGAAGTCGGCCGTCCTGCCGACCCAGTCGCCGCCGTAGGGGTCCATCGGGACGTCCTTGCGGATCTCCACGACGAACGGCTGGCGCTCGGCGATGTCGGTCTTCGGGTCGTCGGTGCCGAAGTACCCGACCTGGAAGCCGTCCTTGTACGGCTTCATCGGGGTGTCGTCGGAGAAGTCCTGGTTGTCGTTCAGGTCGACGCGGACCGTGCCGGCCGCCGCGTCGTAGAGGACGCCCCAGGAGTCGGTGGTGTCGCCGTCGCGGTTGGCGTCGCCGGCCGCGTCGCCGCCGCTGGTGTACGACTCCAGGAAGGTGCTGATCCGGTACGAACCCGCCGGGGCCCGCCAGGTCCTGCCGCCGTGGGTGAAGGTCGGCCCGGAGACGGAGGAGACCATCGGGCGCCAGGTCTGGTCGTTGTCCACGATCGGGTCGGTCGCGGTCACCCAGTCGACGATCTTGCGCTCGCCGGTGGTGGTCCGCTGCAGCGCGGGGTGGCCGAGGTCGACGCCCGAGTCGAGGACGCCGATGGTGACCCCGCGGCCGTCCGCCTTCGGGTTGTCCTCGACGAACTCGACGGCACCGGTCTCGAAGGACGGGTTGTACGGGTTCTCCGCGGGCGTGCGCTTCCCCGGCGCGGGGTACGTGGCGGTGCCCTTGCCCCCGGCCTTCTTCGCGGTGTCCGCGCTCGGCGTCGGGTCGTCCAGCGGGATCTCCTCGCGCAGGTCGACGCCGTGCACGGAGGAGAGCTTGGCGGCGGCGGCGATCGCCGCGTCCGCCTTGCCGGTGGGGACGGTGGCCCGGACGTAGCCGAGCTCGTCGTGGGTCCGGCCGACCGAACCGCCCTTGACCGCGTCCAGCTGCTCGGCGACCTGCTCGGTCCTGCCGGGAGCGGTCGCGATCATCAGCGTGACGTTCTTGGCGCCTTCGGCCTTGGCCTCGGCGAGCAGGTCCGCGTCGTCCGCGCCGAGCTTGTCGTGCGCGGACTTGACGTCCGCGTCGGCGGGGGCGGCGGGCGGGGTGTCGGCGGCCAGGGCCAGGGGGATCGGTCCGGCCGCGGAGAGCGCGGCGACGAGACCGGCGGCCACGGCGATACGGGCCGCGCGTCTTGCGCCCGGTATCGGCTCGCGCTGGGGGGAGTGGGTCATCGGCATCCCTTGTAAGTAAAGGAACGATCGTGGAGCGACCGGAGCCGATCGGCCCTGGTCGCGACGGTCCGGAACGCGATTCCGGACGATCGTTGAGCCTTACGCAAGGAGGAGGTGTTTGGCGAGAGTTGGCCGAGTCGCAATGGATGTATGGGGAAAACCCCCGGTGTGCTTATGGGGAGATGAGGTGACGAAAGCGGCAAGTCGCCCACGTATCCCGCACGGTGCCGGCCGCCGGGCCGACGTCCCCGGACGCGACGGAACCCCGGGCCGGCGGCCCCCTGCCGCGGACCCTCCTTCGACGCCCCCGGTTCCCGCACGGGCCTGGCCGGCGGCCCCGGGGGACCGCGACACCGAGCCGGTGCCGAGGAAGCGCCGACCCCGGCGCACACGGGAGGAGGGGCCGTCCGACGGCCCCTCCCCTCCCCTCCCCTCCCGGCGGCGCCGTCCCGGCCCCCTACCGGGGCAGCACCACCACGTACGCGGCCGGGTCGCGGTCGGCCGAGGCCATCAGCGCCGTACGGACCACCGCCGCCTGCTGTTCCACCGCGTCCCGCAGCGCGCGCGGGGTGACGTGGACGACCGTGATGCCGAGGCGCTCCAGGTGCTCGCGCCTGCGGGCGTACTCCGACCACTCGGTCCCGTCGTCGGACCGCCGGCCCGGACGCGGCGCGCGGGTGTCCAGCTCCACCGCCACCGCGTGCTCCGGCCAGTACGCGTCCAGACCGCCGAGGTGGGGGCCGCCCGGCAGCCGCAGGTCGACGTTCCAGCACGGATCGGGCAGGCCGTGCTCGCGCACCATCCGGTACAGCCGGGCCTCCGCCAGCGCCCGCCCCTCGGCCAGCAGCGCGTCCACCGCGTCCACCACGTGCGGCCGGTTCAGCAGCTTCGCGGCGGTCAGTTCGCGCACCACCGCGGCCGGGTCGCAGAAGCCACCGCGCACCGCCTCCGTGAGCAGCCCGCGCACCGTGTCCGCGTCCTGCAGACCCGCCACGGCGTCGGCCAGCGCGCGCGGGACCGGGGCCACCGGCAGGCCCGTGACCTGCTCCGGGACGGGCAGTTCGGCGGTGCGGACGATCCGGGCGCAGCCCGTCGAGCGCAGCCGGCGCAGTCGCGGGACCAGGACGTCGATGGCCTCCAGCGACGGCAGCGGGGGAGCGGACGGGAAGCCGTGCAGGGTCAGCGCGGCCAGCCCGGTGATCATCGCCTCGCCGTAGGCGGACGTGGGCGGTCCCTCCGTGCCGGGCTGGACGGGGACGCCCACGGTCCGCTCCCGCGCCGCGTACATCAGCACCGCGTGCAGCCGCTCCTCGCTGGTCGGCGGGCCGGAGTGGAGCAGGACGACGCCCGGGAGCAGCTGCTGCCAGGGACCGCCGGGGCGGCACTGTTCGCCGGCCTTCGCGGCCGGGACGCCGTGGGCGCGCAGTTGCGCGTGGGTCAGCACCCGGTGCCCGGTGCGGGTGGTGAGGTGGTGCAGGGGGCGGGGGGAGAGCGGGGTGTTGTGGTTCATGCCCGGCAATTTCCCGCCTCCGGGCCGCTCCCGAACCCGTGTTACACATCCGTCGACAAACAAGGACAAGCCCGCACTAAAGGACACCTGTTCGGGTGGCGAAAACCCCTGGTCCCCACGGACGGGGGCCAGGGGTCACGGGTCTTTCGTCACAAGGGCGGAACGCCCCGCCGAGGACCGGGGGCGGCCCTCAGCGGCCGGCCGCGGCCTCGTCGCAGGCCTGGCCGCGCAGGGCCCGGGCCAGGTCGTCGCGGGACTCCAGGACCAGCCGGCGCAGGGCGGGGGCCGCGTCCTCGTGGGAGGCGAGCCACGCGTCCGTCGCGTCCAGCGTCGCCCGCGAGTCCTGGAGGAAGGGGAACAGGCCCCGCACCACGTCCATGCCGATCTGGATCGACCGCTCGGTCCACACCCGCTCGATCGCGGCGAAGTACTTCTCCGCGTACGGCGCGAGCAGCTCCCGCTGGGACGGCTGGGCGAAGCCCGAGATGGTCGCCTCGACCAGCGCGTTGGACAGGGCGTCCGACTCCACGACCCGCGCCCAGCACTCCGCCTTGACCGCCGCCGACGGGCGGGCGGCCAGACAGCGGACGTGGTGCCGCTTGCCGGAGGCGGTGTCGTCCCGGGCCAGCTCCTCGTCCAGCCGCTTCTCGTCGGCCGCCCCGTGCGCGGCCAGCGGCTCCAGGAACGCCCAGCGCAGCTCCTGGTCCACCTCCAGGCCCGGCAGGGCCACCGTGCCGTCGAGGAGCGAGGCCAGCAGCTCGAAGTCGGCCGGCGCGTGGGCCGCGTGGGCGAGGAACCTCGCCCACGCGAGCTGGTGCTCGCTGCCCGGCTCGGCGGCCCGCACCTGCTCCGAGGCCCCCTCGGCGAGCCGGCGCCCGGCCTCCTCCCGCCGCCCGGGCGCGGTGTAGTGCACGGCGGCCGACTCCGCCCACGCGTGCAGCATCTGGAGCACGCCGATGTCGGACTCCCGGCCCGCGAACCGCAGTACCAGCTCGATGAACTCCCGGGCCGGCAGCAGCGCGTCCCGCGTCATGTTCCACAACGCCGACCAGCACAGCGCGCGGGCCAGCGGATCGGTCAGCGCGCCCAGGTGCGCGCGCAGCGTCGCCAGCGACGTCTCGTCGAAGCGGGTCTTGCAGTACGTCAGGTCGTCGTCGTTGACCAGCACCAGCTCCGGCGCGTCCGCGCCCGCCAGCTCCGTCACGACCGTACGCGCCCCCTCGACGTCCGTCTCGGCCTGCGCGTACCGCTCCAGGCTGCCGGAGTCCGTGCGCCGGTACAGGCCCACCGCCACCCGGTGCGGGCGCAGTTCGGGGTGCGACTCCGCGGCCTCCTGCACGACCGCCAGCTCGTCGATCCGGCCGTCCTCGCGCAACAGCACCTGCGGGGTGAGCGAGTTGACGCCGGCCGTCTGCAGCCACGCCCGCGACCACGCGGCCATGTCGCGGCCGCTGGTCTCCTCCAGGACCGACAGCAGGTCACCGAGGCGCGTGTTGCCGTACGCGTGCCGCTTGAAGTAGCGCCGGGCGCCCTCCAGGAACGCGTCCTGGCCGACGTACGCCACCAGCTGCTTGAGCACCGAGGCGCCCTTGGCGTAGGTGATGCCGTCGAAGTTGAGCTTGGCGTCCTGCAGGTCGCGGATGTCGGCGGTGATCGGGTGCGTGGAGGGCAGCTGGTCGGCGCGGTAGGCCCACGCCTTGCGGCGGTTGGCGAAGGTGATCCAGCCGTCGGTGAAGCGGGTCGCGCCGACCAGCGAGAACGCGCCCATGAAGTCCGCGAAGGACTCCTTCAGCCACAGGTCGTCCCACCACTCCATGGTGACCAGGTCGCCGAACCACATGTGCGCCATCTCGTGCAGGATGACGTTGGCCCGGCCCTCGTACGACGCCCGCGTCACCTTGCCCCGGAAGATGAACTCCTCCCGGAAGGTCACCATCCCCGGGTTCTCCATCGCGCCCAGGTTGTACTCGGGCACGAACGCCTGGTCGTACTTGCCGAACGGGTACGGGTAGTCGAAGTGGTCGTGGAAGAAGTCCAGGCCCTGCTTGGTCACCAGGAACACGTCGTCGGCGTCGAAGTGCGGGGCGAGGCCCTTGCGGCACATCGCGCCCAGCGGGATCTCCAGCCGCGTGCCGTCCTCGAGGACCCGCTCGTAGGAGTCGGTCACGTAGTGGTACGGGCCGGCCACCACACAGGTGATGTACGACGAGATCGGCTTGGTCTCCGCGAACCGCCACACCCCGTCGGCGAGCTCGCCGGCCCCGTTGCTCCACACGGTCCAGCCCTCGGGGGCCCGCACCTCGAAGCGGTACGGCGCCTTGAGGTCGGGCTGCTCGAAGGTGGCGAAGACCCGGCGGGCGTCGGCCGGCTCGTACTGGGTGTACAGGTACACCTCGCCGTCCTCGGGGTCGACGAAGCGGTGCATGCCCTCACCGGTGCGGGAGTAGGCGCACTGCGCGTCGACGACCAGCTCGTTCTCGGCGGCCAGGTCCTCCAGCAGGATCCGCGAGCCGTCGAAGACCTGGCCGGGGTCGAGGTCGCGCCCGTTGAGCGTCACGCTCGTCACGCTCGGCGCGATCAGGTCCGCGAAGCTGCCCGCACCCGGCTCGGCGCAGCGGAACCGGACGGTGGTGACGGAGCGGAAGGCGCGCGGCCCCGTGCCGCTGTGCTCGCCGACCGCCGAGCGCAGGTCCAGGGACACCTCGTACCCGTCGACGGACAGCAGGGCTGCCCGCTCCCGGGCCTCGTCGCGGGTCAGATTCTCACCGGGCACGGGCGGAGCTCCTCATGCGTCGTCGACAGGGATGAACAGGACCGATCCTGCCATGCGCTCCTGACACGGGGCAGCCGGGAATGGCCGGGACGAGGCACGGCGTTGTCACCGGGAAACACGTTCGTCACAAGGAGCGACATGTCGGACAAGTCTCCCGCCACGCCCGTCGACTTCTGGTTCGACCCGCTGTGCCCCTGGGCCTGGATGACCTCACGCTGGGTGCTCGAGGTGGAGAAGGTGCGGGACATCGAGGTCCGCTGGCACCTGATGAGCCTCGCGGTCCTCAACGAGGACAAGCTCGACGACCTCCCCGCCGAGTACCGCGAGATGCTGGAGGTCAAGGCCTGGGGGCCGGTCCGGGTGGTCATCGCGGCCCGGCAGGAGCACGGCGCCGAGGTGCTCGGCGACCTCTACACCGCGCTCGGCACCCGCATCCACAACCGGGGCGAGGGGCCGGAGAAGGAGACGGTCGCCGCCGCCCTGAAGGACGTCGGCCTGCCCGAGTCCCTCATGGAGCACTGGGACTCCACCCCGTACGAGCCCGAGCTGCGCGCCTCCCACAAGGAGGGCATCGAGAAGGTCGGCCAGGAGGTCGGCACCCCGGTCATCGCGGTCCCCGGCCCCGACGGCGAGGAGATCGCCTTCTTCGGCCCGGTCGTCACCCCGGCGCCCAAGGGCGAGGAGGCCGCCCGGCTCTGGGACGGCACCCTCGCGGTGGCCTCCGTCCCCGGCTTCTACGAGATCAAGCGCACCCGCACGAAGGGGCCGGACTTCAGCAACCTGTGAGGGTCATCCGATCACGGGCAGCTTGATGGGCGGGGTGAAGGGCTTCTTGTCCCAGCCCGTGCGCAGATTGCGGCACTGCCGTCCGGTGTCCGGATCCAGCACGTTCACACAGAGCCGGAACTCGCTCACGCTCGCGCGGCCCAGTCGCTCCTTGAGCGCCTCCTCCTCCGCCCTGTCGAGCCGGCGGTGCGGCTGTTCCGAATCGCAGGTCCAGCAGAACTCCGTGGTCGTCCTCCGTGTCGCCATTGCGCCACGATGACCCGGATCGCCGCATATCGGAAGCCCCCGGGGGGTCGCGTCCTCCCGGGGGCTTCCTTCTTTCCGCCTGCCGGGTGAACGGTGAGAAGACGACCACGGGGGCAGGGCGGCTGTTGCAAGTGTGTCGCAACTGCGCGCCAACAGCGAAGAGGGCCGCCCGCGGGGCCCGGGAACGCGGGACGGCCCCCGCGTGTCCACGCGGGGGCCGTCGGGGCGGGCGTCAGCCGCGGGCGCGCGCCCGCTGCCGGACGTATCCCCCGGCCGCCAGGACCAGTGTCATCGCGCCCGTCGAGTACAGCTGCACCCGGGTGTCCGGCTCCCGGGCCATGAGGACGAAGACCGCCGCCATGCCGGCCAGCGCCACCCAGGTCAGCCACGGGAACGCCCACATCCGCACCGTCAGCCGCTCCGGCGCCTCGCGCTCCAGCCGGCGGCGCAGCCGCAGCTGGGAGACGGCGATGAAGATCCAGACGACCAGGATCACCGCGCCGATGGTGTTCAGCAGCCAGGCGAACACGTCGTCCGGCCGCCAGTAGCTCAGCAGCACGCACAGGAAGCCGAAGGCCGAGGAGGCCAGCACGGCGGTCCGCGGCACCCCGCCCCAGACCCGGCCCAGCGCCTTCGGGCCCTGGCCGCGCTCCACCAGGGAGTAGCCGATGCGCGAGGCGCCGTAGATGTTGGCGTTCATCGCGGACAGCAGCGCCACCAGCACCACCACGTTCATCAGCTGACCGGCGCCCGGGATGCCGAGTCGGTCCAGGGCGGCGACGTAGGGGCCCTTCTCGACGACCGCGGGCGAGTCCCACGGGACCAGGGTGACGATGACCGCCATCGAGCCGACGTAGAACAGCGCGATCCGCCACATCGCCGTGCGGACCGCGCCCGCCACGCCCCTGACCGGGTCCTGCGACTCGGCCGCCGCGATGGTCACCGTCTCCAGGCCGCCGTACGCGAAGACGGAGGCGAGCAGCCCGATCACCAGGCCCTCGCCGCCGTGGGGGAGGAAGTCGGTGAGGTGGGAGAAGCCCGGGGAGTCCGTGCCCGGCAGCGCGCCGGCGACGGCCAGCACGCCGAGCACCAGGAACAGGGAGATCGCGCCGACCTTGAGGGCCGCGAACCAGAACTCGAACTCGCCGAAGTTCTTCACCGCCGCGAGGTTCGTCCCGCAGAACACCGCCATGAACAGCGCCACCCAGGCCCACTCCGGCGTTCCCGGCAGCCAGCCGGTGACGATCGCCGCGGCGCCGATGCCCTCCAGGCCGACCGCCGTGCACAGCAGCACCCAGAACGACCAGCCGGCGGTGAACCCCGCCCAGGGCCCGATCGCCCGCTCGGCGTGCGCGGAGAAGGACCCCGACGACGGGTACGCGGCGGACATCTCGCCCAGCATCCGCATCACCAGCATCACCAGGAGGCCGGAGAGGGCGTAGGCGACGACGACGGACGGGCCGGCGGCGGCGATGCCCGCCCCGGAGCCGACGAACAGCCCGGCGCCGATCACCCCGCCGAGGGCGATCATCGACAGGTGGCGCTGCTTCAGACCGTGCGAGAGGGGGACACCGTCCGCCTCACGGGGGGTCTCGAGGGTGGTGCGGGGCATGGGAGCGACTCGTCCAATGCGGGAGACGGCGAAAACGCCGCCCAGTGTGGGCGGCCTCCCCGCGCGCACGGAGAGGCCGCCCAGCATATGGACACGAGTCATGCGGAGGGTGACGGTCCGCTCACCCCGCGACGGTCGTGTAGTGCGAGGCGTCCCCCGCGATCGAGTAGGACTCCTTCCCCTCGACGCCGACCGGGACGTCGCCGGCGACCGTCACCCGGTGCAGCCGGCGCGGCAGGCCGTCGTAGTTGTCGATGGCGTAGTGCTGGGTGATCCGGTTGTCGAACAGCACGAGCCGGCGGGGCGACCAGCGCCAGCGCACCACGTTCTCCGGCCGGGTGACGTAGGCCTGGAGCAGGTCGAGCACCTTGCGGGACTCGCCCCGCGACAGGCCCACGATCCGCTGTGCGAACCCGCCGATGAACAGCCCGCGCTCGCCGGTCAGCGGGTGGACGCGCACCACGGGGTGGACGGTGCGGTACGTGATCGAGGTGAACCGGGCGCGCCGGGCCGCCTCCGCCTCGTCGACCGCCTCCTCCGGGACGGCGTAGTCGTAGTCGTTGGTGTGCTCGGCCCACAGGGTGTCGGCGAGCTTGCGGAGCGGCTCGGGCAGGTCGCGGTAGGCGGCGGCCGAGTTCGCGATCAGCGTCTCGCCGCCGTAGGGCGGGATCGTGATGCTGCGCAGGGTGGTCGCCTGCGGCGGGTTGAGCACGAAGGTGACGTCCGTGTGCCAGTTGTTGGCGGCCCGGCCGCCCTCGCTGTCGACCGGCAGCACGCTCGGGGCGCCGTCCACGGCGGGCACCGTCGGGTGGGCGCCGGTGAGGTCGCCGAAGTGCCGGGCGAAGGCCTGCTGGCCCTCGTCGTCGAGGTCCACGTCGTCGAAGAGCAGGGTCTTGTGGGTGTTCAGGGCGTCCCGGAGCGCGGCGACGGTCCCGTCGTCGAGCGGGCGGGAGACGTCGACGCCGGAGACCCGGGCGCCGATGCGCGCGGTGACCTTGGCGATCTCGAGGTCGGGCATGGTGCGGGTTCCTTCCGTGGCGGGGTCAGGCGAGGGCGGGCACGCCGGTGACGTGCTGGTTGGCGGGGCGCGGGAGGCCGTAGCGCTCCCGCAGGGTCTGCCGCGGGCCGTACTCGGTGCGGAGCAGGCCGCGGGTGCGCAGGATCGGGACGACGTGGTCCACGAAGGCGTCGAGGCCGGACGGCAGGACGGCCGGCATGATGTTGAAACCGTCGGCGGCGCCGAGCGAGAACCACCGCTCGATGGTGTCGGCGACCTGCTCCGGCGTGCCCGCGAAGGTCAGGTGGCCGCGTCCGCCGCCGAGCCGGCCGATCAGCTGCCGCACGGTGAGCCGTTCGCGCCGGGCCAGTTCCACGATCAGCGTGTAACGGCTCCTGGCGCCCTCGATGGCGTCCTCCGGCGGCAGCCCGTCGGGCAGCCCGGCGTCCAGCTCCAGCGAGCCGGGGGCCAGCCGCAGCAGCTCCTCGAGGCGGCGCACCCCGTGCTCGGGCACGATGTGGTCCTCCAGCACCTGCTCCTGGCGCCGTGCCTCGGCCTCGGTGGAGCCGACGACCGGCACGATGCCGGGCAGCACCTTGATGTGGTCGGGGTCGCGTCCGGCCGCCGCCGTACGGGCCTTGAGGTCGGCGTAGAACTCCTGCGCGCCGGCGAGCGTCTGCTGCGCGGTGAACACCGCCTCCGCGTACCGGGCCGCGAACCGCTTGCCGTCCTCGGAGGAGCCCGCCTGGACGAGCAGCGGGTAACCCTGGGGGGTGCGCGGCACGTTGAGCGCGCCCTCGACGCGGAAGTACCTCCCCCGGTGCCGGGGCGGGTGGATCCTGGCGTCGTCGCCCCACACCCCGGCCGCCTTGTCGGCGACGACCGTGTCGTCCTCCCAGCTGTCCCACAGCAGCCGTGCGACGTCCAGGAACTCGGCGGCCCGTGCGTACCGCTCGGCGTGCGCCGGCTCGGCGTCCAGGCCGAAGTTGCGGGCGGCCTCGGCCCCGGCGGTGGTGACGATGTTCCAGCCGGCCCGCCCGCCGCTGACGATGTCCAGCGAGGCGAACTTCCGGGCCAGGTTGTAGGGGGAGTTGTACGACGTCGACGCGGTCGCGATCAGCCCGATGTGCTCGGTGGCCGTCGCCAGGGCGGTGAGCAGGGTCAGCGGTTCCAGCGCCCCGGCGGGACGCTGCGCGACGGTGTTCCACAGCTGGGGCCCGTCGGCGAGGAACAGCGAGTCGAAGGTCCCCCGTTCGGCGGTCCGGGCGAGACGCACGTGGTGGGCGAGGTCGACGTGGGCGTACGGGTCGCTCTCGGGGAGGCGCCAGGAGGCCTCGTGGTGACCGGTGTTCATCAGGAAGGCGTTGAGGTGGAGCTTTCTGGGCATGGGGGTTCCTTGGCTCGGTGGGAGGAGGTGCGGTGAACAGCCCGTCCGGCGTTCGGCGACGAGGCCCGTTCAGGGCCGGGGCGGGGGTCCGGGGGCGGCGGTCCCCGGAGGACGGCCGGCGCTCACGGCACGTCCTCCGTCACGCCGAGCGCCTTCAGCAACCGCGTGCGGTACTCCCCGTGCGGGGTCCCCTCACGGTCGATCGCCAGATCGAGCCCGATCCGCCCCCGCTCCAGCACCAGCACGCGGTCCGCGAGGGCGATCGCCTCGTCCACGTCGTGGGTGACCAGCAGCACCGACGGCCGGTGCCGCTCCCACAGCTGCCGCAGCAGCGCGTGCATCCTGATGCGCGTCAGCGCGTCCAGCGCCCCGAACGGCTCGTCGGCGAGCAGCAGCTCCGGCTCCCGCACCAGGGAGCGGGCCAGGGCGGCCCGCTGGGCCTCGCCGCCGGACAGTTCACTGGGCCAGGCCCGTTCCCGGCCGCCGAGACCGACCTCGGCGAGGGCCCGCCGGCCGCGTTCCCCGGCGTCGGCGCCGTCCAGTCCCAGCAGGACGTTGGGCAGCACGCGGCGCCAGGGCAGCAGCCGGGAGTCCTGGAAGACCACCGACACCCGCTCGGGCGCGGTGAGCGTCCCGCCGCCCGCGACCCCGTGGTCGATCCCCGCGACGGCGCGCAGCAGGGTGCTCTTGCCGGAGCCGCTGTGCCCGAGCAGGGCCGTGAACTGCCCGGCGGGCAGGTCGAGGTCGATGCCGTCGAGGACGGTGCGCCCCCCGAAGGAGCGGGTCAGTCCGCGCAGCCGTACGGCGGGCCGGGTCAGCTGCTCAGTGTGCGGCGCCATGACAGCACCCTCCGTTCGATCAGGCGGACGAGGGTGTCCGAGACGAGGCCGAAGACGCCGTAGACGACGAGTCCGACGAGGATGACGTCGGTCTGGCCGTAGTTCTGCGCCTGGAACATCAGGTAGCCGAGTCCGCTGGTGGCGTTGATCTGCTCGAGGACGACCAGGCCCAGCCAGGACCCGGTCACGCCGAGCCGCAGCCCGACGAAGAAGCCGGGCAGCGCGCCCGGGACGACGACCTGCCGGACGAAGGCGGGCCTGGACAGGCCCTGCACCTCCGCCAGTTCCACGAACCGGTGGTCGATGCCGGAGAGCGCGGCGTGCGTGTTCAGGTAGATCGGGATGTAGACGACGATGGCGATGATCGCGATCTTGAACGTCTCGCCGATGCCCAGCCACAGGATGAACAGCGGGATCAGCCCGAGGGTGGGCACCGCCCGGTTCAGCTGCACGCTGCCGTCGATCAGCGCCTCGCCGGTCCGGCTGAGCCCGGAGGCCAGGGCGAGGACAACGCCGGCGGTCAGGCCGATCACGAAGCCGGAGCCGGCCCGCCGGAGCGAGGTGAGGATGTCGTTCGGCAGGGTGCCCTCGGTCCACAGCCGGGCCCCGGTCTCCACCACCGTCCAGGGGGCGGGGACCGCACCGGGGTCCAGCAGGCCGGCGGCGGAGGCGGCGGCCCACAGGACCAGGACGAGGGCGGGACCGAGCAGCCGGGCGGCGGGCAGCCGTTTGCCGGGGGACAGGCGCCGTCGCCGGCGTACCTGGCGTTCCTCCTCGGCGGTGGCGGCGGCGGGCGGTGCGGGGACGGTGGTCGTGGTCACGGCGGTCACCTCCGGTACTCCTCGGGCACGGCCTCGGCGGCGAGGGACTCGAAGCGCCGGTCGAAGAGCCCGCCGACGTCGAACCTCTTCACGTAGCCGCCCTCCGCCAGCAGGTCGGCGGTCTCCTGCTCCCACGCGACCGCCTCGTCCCACGTGGGCGGGAACAGCGGCTTGTTGGCCAGCTCGGTGATCGACTCGGCCTGCTCGAGGGTCAGGTTCTGCGTCTTGACGTAGTACTCCCGGTTCCATTCGTCCGGGTGCTCGTACTGCCACACCGCGCCCTTGGCCCAGTACGGGATGTACGCGGCGATCGCGGCGGCCTTCGCCCGGTCGGCCAGCACGGTGGCCGGCGCCCACAGCAGGTTGAGCAGGTCCACCACGTCGGTGGGGATGGTCCGGGCGCCCTCGCCCCCGTACTGCTTCAGGTAGGACGGCGCCTGGGTGTTGCCGAGCGGCGCGATGTCCACCTGTCCGGACTGCAGGGCGGTGAGGAACTGGTTGCTGGTCAGCGGCACCAGTTCGGCGTCGTCGTACTCCAGTCCCGCCTCCTTCAGGGCGCGCAGCAGGACCACGCCCTGGGCCTGGCCCTGGGAGAAGGCGAGCCGCTTGCCCCGGAAGTCCTCCACGGCGCGGATGTCGCTGCCCGGCCTGGTGGCGAAGAGGTAGTTGGGCCGGCGGGTGATGTTGATCGCGACGATCCTCGCGTCGAATCCCTGGTAGTACGCCTGGATCGGCGGGATCCCGGCGTTGTTGGCGAGGTCCAGGGAACGGGCGCGGAAGGCGTTGATGACATCCGGACCGGCTCCGATGTTCAGCCAGTCGTCCACCTCGAAGGGCAGGTCGTCGAGGCCGGCGAGCTTCAGCTGGAGCTGCTGGAAGTTCTGGAACGAGGAGATCTTCAGACGCGTGCCGGCCGGGACCTTCCCGGCCAGGGGGGCCTTCAGGGACGCGCCGTCGGACGCGGCACCGGCCTCCGCGCAGCCGCTCAGCCCGGCGACGGCGGCGGTGACGCCGAGCAGGGAGGTGAGGAAGAGCCGCCGGTCGGGGCCGGACGCGGGTGGTGCGGACATGGGGGAACTCCCGGATGTCAGGAAAACGGCACAGGGCAGGAAGGGGCGATGAATTCCGGGCAGGGAAAAGCCGTGGAGGGAATTCACGCAGAAGGGAATGGACGCTTCGGGTGCTCGCGCGTCAACGTGTCAGCAACAGAGGGTGCGACAGCTCATGACCAGGAGTTTCCTGTCCTCGGGGGAAGCCTGTCAATATTCGGAGTTTTTGAATTAATTCAGCTCAGGTGAAACGCCCAGCGGATCCCGGTAGAGGACGTCGAGCGCCACCGAACCGCCGGCCACGGCCAGTACGGAATCCGGGAAACTCGTCGGCACGACCGTGGCCGCGCGTTCCCCGTCGAGCTCGGCGCGCAGCGCGGCGAGACAGTCCGGCCGGTGGATGACGCCGATCTCGGTGACGACGACGCTCTCCGGATTGAGCACATCGGTCAGCAGCCGCACGGCGCGCCCCGTCATGCGGGCGCGTTCCCGCAGCAGCCGTACGGCCACCGGGTGCCCGGCCGCCGCCGCGTCGACCAGGTGCGCCGGGTCGGTGCCGTCGGTGACCCCGGCCTCCCGCGCCCGCCGGCACAGGGTGCGCTCGCTCAACTCGGCCTGGAGGCAGCCGGTCCGGCCGCACGGGCAGGACTCGGTGCCGCCCGCGAGCGGCAGATGGGCGATCGCCCCCGCCTGGGAACGGGGACCGTGGTGCACCTCGTCGTGGGTGGCGAACGCCGCGTCGACCAGGTTGCCCGCGAACAGGTGCAGCGCGCTGCGGCTGCCGCGCGCCGCCCGCCCGAACAGCCGCTCCGCGTCGGCCAACGCCCGCGCGTGCCCGTCCACCTGGACCGGCAGCCCGGTGTGCGCGCCGAGCACCTCCCGCACCGGAACCTCGCGCCAGCCCAGCAGCGGGTGCTCGACGACGGTGCCGGCCTGCCGGTCCACCCAGCCGCCGGCCGCGAAGCCGACGCCCAGCGGCCGGGCGTCCGGCACCCCCTCCAGGAGCGCCGCCAGGGCGCCGGCGGCCCGCGCCAGCACCCGGGACGGCTCGGTGCCCTCGTGCCGCAGCCGCCGCTCGGCCAGCACCCGTCCGCGCGGATCGAGCAACGCCACCGTGGTGTACGGCACCGACACGTGCACACCGCCCACCACCAGCCGCGACGCGTCCACGTCCACCGGCAGGTGCGGCCGGCCGACCCCTCCCGAGCGGCGGGGCGCGGCGGCCTCCCGGATCAGCCCGAGCCGCGTCAGACGGGCGCAGTGGTCGGTCACCGAGGCGGGCGACAGCCCGGTGAGCCGGGCGATGGCGCTGCGCGCCACCGGCCCGTGCTCCAGCACGGCCCGCAGCACCGCACTGGCACTGGTCCGCCGCCGGTCCGGGTCGGCGGCACGCGGTACGGGGGAGGAGGAGGGGGAAGGGGGTGCCACGGTACGAAGCATGGGGAACTTCCTCGGGAACGGGTCCGACACTGCGCCGTCGTACGGGAGTCGAGGCGTGCCGATCCGCTCCGCCCGCCTCGCTAGAAGAGGCGACAGGCGGCAGCGCCCACGCGTCGCAGGTCGACGTGGCGACGCGAGGTGAGGTTCCGGGACTGGGCGGCCATGGCTCGAAGCTAGCAAAAGGGCCCCGCGCTGCCCAGACGGCGACCGACGGGCGAGACGGCACCCGCGGGCCCGCGCGGACCGGTTGGTGGATCCCTACAGCCGCCGTTCCCCGGCCGTGTGTCGGCGAAACCACGTCACCCCAGTGACCGGTGTCACCTCGTGTCCCGTGTGGCGCCCGTCCTTTGTCCGGAGCCCACCAAGTCCGCGTCGGCGCCTTTGTCGACCGCTGACGGTGATCGGCGCGCGGGCACCGGTATAGCGTCGCGGTGTCCCCAACTGCCCTCACCCCGCGGAGACCCCATGAGCACCGTCACCGTCACGTCCGCCCGATCCGGACAGGTCCTCGCGGACCTCCTCCCGGCCTCCCGCGTCCGGGACGCCGCGCTCGTGCTCGGCGGCGCCGCGCTCACCGGCCTCGCCGCCCAGATCGCGGTGCCCGTCCCCGGCTCCCCGGTGCCGGTGACCGGCCAGACCTTCGCGGCCCTCCTCGTCGGCACCGCCCTGGGCGCCCGCCGCGGCTTCGCCTCCCTGGCGGTGTACGCGCTGGTGGGCGCGGCCGGCGTGCCGTGGTTCGCGGAGGGCAGGTCGGGCCTGGGCATGCCGTCCTTCGGCTACGTCCTCGGCATGCTGCTGGCCTCCGTCGTCGTGGGCGCGCTCGCCCGCCGCGGCGCCGACCGCTCCGCCTGGCGCACGGCGGGCAGCATGGTGCTCGGCTCGGCGGTCATCTACGCCGTCGGCGTGCCCTACCTGGCCCTCGCCACCGGGATGTCCGCCTCCGCCGCGATCGCGGCCGGCCTCACCCCGTTCCTCCTCGGCGACGCCCTGAAGGCGGCGCTGGCGATGGGCGTGCTGCCGACGGCCTGGAAGTTCGTCGACAAGCGGTGACCTGACGGTCCACGGGAAAGGGGCTCGCCGACGCACCGCCGGCGAGCCCCTTCCGCGTACCGCCGTCAGCCGGTCCGGACCTCGTCGCGGGCCCCCGCGTCCGCGGCGCCGCGCCGCCCCGCCACCCGCTGCCTGACGACGGCGACGGCGAGCACGATCGCGGCGACCAGCAGCGACAGCAGCATCGTCGTACGCCCGTCGTGCTCGGTGTCGGTCAGCATGTAACCGATCACGAACACGATCAGCGCGGCGCTGGCCCACGTCAGGTACGGGTACAGCCACATCCGCACGACCAGCTTCTCCGGTGCCTCCGCCTGGATGATCTTCCGCATGCGCAACTGCGAGAAGCAGATCACCAGCCACACGAACAGCGCCACCGCGCCGGAGGAGTTGACGAGGAAGAGGAAGACCGAGTCGGGGAACTCGTAGTTGAAGAAGACGGCGACGAAGCCGAACACCACCGACGCGATGATCGCGGTCTGCGGCACGCCCCGGCTCGTGGTCCGGGCGAACGACTTCGGCGCGTCCCCGCGCCGGCCCAGCGAGAAGGCCATCCGGGAGGCCGTGTAGAGCCCGGAGTTGAGGCAGGAGAGCACGGACGTCAGCACGATGAAGTTCATGATCTGGCCGGCGTGCGCGATGCCGAGGGAGTCCAGGGCGGCGACGTAGGAGCCGTCCTCGGCGATGGACTCGCTGTCCCAGGGCAGCAGACAGACCACGACGAAGATCGAGCCGAGGTAGAACACGCCGATCCGCCAGATGATGCTGTTGGTCGCCTTGCTGACGGCCCGCTGCGGGTCCTCCGACTCGCCGGCGGCCAGGGTGGCGATCTCGCTGCCCATGAAGGAGAAGACGACGAGCAGGATGCCGGTGAGGATCGCGCCGGGGCCGTGGGGCAGGAAGCCTCCGTGGCCGGTGAGGTTGGCCAGGCCGGCCTGGTCGCTGTCGACGCCGGGCAGCACGCCGAAGACGGCCAGTCCGCCGACGACGATGAACGCGGCGATGGCGACGACCTTGATCCCGGCGAACCAGAACTCGAACTCGCCGTAGGAGCCGACGGACACCAGGTTGGTGGCGGTCAGCACCACCATCACGATGAGCGCCCAGCCCCACTGCGGGACGGCCGGTATCCACCCTTCGAGGATCGCGGCTCCGGCGGTCGCCTCGACCGCGAGGACGACGACCCAGAAGAACCAGTAGAGCCAGCCGATCGTGAAGCCGGCCCAGGGGCCGAGCGCCCGGTCGGCGTGCGCGGAGAAGGACCCGGACGTCGGGTTGGCCGCGGACATCTCGCCGAGCATCCGCATCACCAGCACCACGAGCGTGCCGACGAGGGCGTACGACAGCAGGATGCCGGGGCCGGCGGTCGCGATGCCGGCGCTGGAGCCGACGAAGAGGCCCGCGCCGATCACGCCGCCGATGGCGATCATCGACAGATGGCGGTTCTTGAGCCCGGCCTGGAGCCCGGAGCCGTGTTCTCCGGGACCGCTCGCGGATCCCCCGGGTTCTCCGGGGCCGCTTCCGGGTGTCTTCAAGGTCGGCTGCGAGGTCATGGAACGAGTTTTCCTTTGCGCCGGGGAGAGCTGCGCTCCGCGGGGGTCTACGGGCCGGTCCAGTGAAACGGAGGCGAACTGATTGCGAAACCTTTGATTCCCCTTCTTTACCCGAGCTTTTCCAGGGGTTCTGTAATCCTCCTCACGTTTTGGACGGCCCGACCCGACGCGCCTGCCCGCGCGCGCCCGTGTCACACTCGGACCATGCGCGTGTATCTCGGCTCGGACCATGCGGGCTACGAACTCAAGAACCACCTCGTCGAGTGGCTCGGGGCGGCGGGCCACGAGCCCGTCGACTGCGGCCCGCACGTCTACGACGCCCAGGACGACTACCCGCCCTTCTGCCTCCGCGCCGCCGAGCGGACCGCGGCGGACGAGGGCGCCCTCGGCATCGTGATCGGCGGCTCCGGCAACGGCGAGCAGATCGCCGCGAACAAGGTCGAGGGCGTGCGGGCGGCCCTGGCGTGGAGCGAGGAGACGGCGGCTCTGGGCCGCCAGCACAACAACGCCAACGTGATCGCGGTGGGCGCGCGCATGCACACCCGGGACGAGGCGACGAAGTTCGTCGAGACCTTCCTGAGCACCCCGTTCTCCGGCGACGAGCGCCACATCCGCCGGATCGACATGCTCGCCGCCTACGAGACGACGGGCGACCTCCCGCCCATCCCCCCGCACCACCCGCAGCAGTAACGCCGTCAGGGCCCTCCCCCCGACGCACGGGCCGCGGGGGGGGCGCCCGCCCCCCCGCCCCGGCGCCCGGGGGCCGCCGGGGCCCGCCCGCCCGGGGGGGGGGCCCCCCGTGGTAGGAGACACAAAGGGAGATCGGCGGGGTGGGGAAGA
>NZ_JBEORT010000116.1:0-21923 GCF_040302425.1 Streptomyces sp. NPDC126497 | reverse complement strand
TCTGGCGTTGACTTTTGGCACGCTGTTGAGTTCTCAAGGAACGGACGCTTCCTTCGTACTCACCCTCGCGGGCTTTCCTCCGGGCGCTTCCCTTCTGTGTTCCCAACTCTACCAGTGTTTCCCCGGCCCCTTGACCACCGTTCCGCAGACATGCAGAAAGTGATCCGAACTTAGGATCTGACGAGTTGGATTGCTGCTGAGCGGAGGACGCTCGTTCACATCCCTCACCCTCAAGCAGGACTACGACTCTACACGGGGTCGCGGACCACGTGCAAATCGATTAGGGTGTGTGGTCTAGACCTCTCGTCTAGACCACCGATCCGGACCTGTCCTCCGGAACCGGTACGTCATATGACATACGCTGCTGAACAGCGCGCCGGAGGCAGGCAGTGACGGCGGCGTACGTACAGATCTCCACGCCTGGGAGGCTCCCCATGACCACCGTGACGTCCCCGATTGCAGGACGGGCCATCGGACTGGTGTCCGTTCCCGACCCGGTCTTCTCCGGGGAGATGGTCGGCCCGGGTACGGCGATCGACCCCGCGCGGGAGCCCTCCGAGGCCGTCTCCCCCGTCGACGGTGTGATCGTCTCCCTGCATCCGCACGCCTTCGTCGTCGTCGACGAGAACGGGCACGGCGTGCTCACCCACCTCGGCATCGACACCGTGCAGCTCAACGGCGAGGGCTTCGAGCTGCTCGTCAACAAAGGCGACACCGTGACGCGCGGCCAGGGCATCGTGCGATGGAACCCTGCCGCCGTCGAGGCCGCCGGCAAGTCCCCGGTGTGCCCGGTCGTCGCTCTGGAAGCCACGGCGGACTCCCTCTCCGAACTTCGCGACGACGGCGATGTGAAGGCCGGCGACGTCCTCTTCCTCTGGAAGTGACGCGTCGCCCTCCCACGAGGGCCACCAGGACGACCAACGCGGCGGCGGAGCCCGCCGCTCTACCGGAGACGGGTGAGATGGAGACAACGCTGCGAGGCGTCGGTGTCAGCCATGGGGTGGCGATCGGCGAGGTACGGCACATGGGGACGGCGGTGCTCGAGCCGCCGGCCAAGCAGATCCCGGCGCAGGAGGCGGAGCGTGAGCAGGGGCGCGCCCGCAAGGCCGTGGAGGCGGTCGCGGCCGATCTGACGGCACGCGGCAATCTCGCCGGGGGCGAGGCCCAGGCGGTGCTCGAGGCACAGGCCATGATGGCCCAGGACCCCGAGCTCATGGTCGATGTGGAGCGGCGCATCGCCGTCGGCAGCACCGCCGAGCGTGCGGTGTACGACGCGTTCGCCGCCTACCGCGAGTTGCTGGCGAACGCCGGTGAGTACCTGGCGGGCCGGGTGGCCGATCTCGACGATGTGCGGAACCGTATCGTCGCGCGGCTGCTCGGGGTGCCGATGCCGGGTGTGCCGGACAGCGACGAGCCGTACGTCCTCGTGGCCCGTGATCTCGCCCCGGCGGACACGGCGCTCCTCGACCCGACGCTGGTACTCGGCTTCGTCACCGAGGAAGGCGGTCCCACCAGCCACAGCGCGATCCTGGCCCGCGCTCTCGGTGTCCCCGCCGTGGTCGCCCTGCCGGGTGCCGGTGAGCTCGCCGAGGGGACGCTGATAGCGGTCGACGGCAGCACCGGCGAGGTCTTCGTGAACCCGGGCGACGAGAGGAAGTCCCGGCTCGAGGCGGCGGCAGCCGAGCGCAAGGCGGCGCTGGCGGCGACGACCGGGCCCGGTGTGACCGCCGACGGTCACAAGGTGCCGCTGCTGGCCAACATCGGCGGTCCCGCGGATGTGGCGGCCGCCGTCGAGGCGGGCGCGGAGGGTGTCGGTCTCTTCCGTACCGAGTTCCTGTTCCTGGACGACGGCGAGAGGGCTCCTTCCAAGGAGAAGCAGGTCACGGCGTACCGTCAGGTGCTCGAGGCGTTCCCCGAAGGTCGTGTCGTGGTGCGGGTGCTGGACGCGGGCGCGGACAAGCCGCTGGACTTCCTGACTCCGGCGGACGAGCCGAACCCGGCGCTGGGCGTACGCGGGCTGCGGACGCTGCTCGACCATCCCGAAGTACTGCGCACGCAGTTGACGGCGCTGGCCGAGGCCGCCGAGGGACTGCCCGTCCACCTCGAGGTCATGGCCCCGATGGTGGCCGACCGGGCGGACGCCAAGGCCTTCGCGGACGCCTGCCGGGAGGCGGGGCTGCGGGCGAAGTTCGGCGCGATGGTCGAGATCCCGTCGGCCGCGCTGCGGGCGCGCTCGGTGCTGCAGGAGGTGGAGTTCCTGTCGCTGGGCACGAACGACCTCGCGCAGTACACGTTCGCCGCGGACCGTCAGGTGGGCGCGGTCTCCCGGCTGCAGGATCCGTGGCAGCCCGCGCTGCTCGACCTGGTGGCACTGTCCGCCGAGGCGGCGAAGGCCGAGGGCAAGAGCTGTGGTGTCTGCGGTGAGGCCGCCTCCGACCCGCTGCTCGCGTGTGTGCTGACCGGTCTGGGTGTCACCTCTCTCTCCATGGGTGCGGCGTCCATTCCGTACGTGCGGACCTCGCTGGCGAAGTTCACGCTGGCGCAGTGCGAGCGGGCCGCGGCGGCGGCCCGGGCGACGGACAGTGCCGCGGACGCCCGTGCCGCAGCCCAGGCGGTGCTGTCGGGCGAGTAGCAGGGACCGGGCCGGTCGGTGACCGGTGTCCCCGAGGGGCGCTCCATCCGAGGTGGGGTGCCCCTCGGGCGTTCCCGGCTCAGTGGTGGTGGATCGGGTTCGGTCCCTCCCCGAGGTCGGGCGGCTCGCAGTAGTCGACGTTGGACTCCGGGGAGATGAGGTCTCCGGACTCGGCGTCGGTGCAGTAGGCGTCGAAGACCTCGCCGGCGGTGAGGGGCTCGAGGCCGTGGGGGCGCAGTCGCCAGCCGTGGACACGGTCGTGGCTGCCGGGTTCGGTGGTGCGCATGACCAGTCCGCCGGGCCTCCCGGTGGCCAGGCCGACCGCCAGGACGGTGGTGAACTCGAGGGCTTCGGACTCGTCGGGTTCCACGCCGCCGGGGATGTCGTCGGCGTGCAGGACGGCGACGAGCGTTTCGGGCGGTCCGGAGACGCTGCACACGAGGTGTCGCTCGCCGGGCGGGGCCGTGTCGAGGATGCGGACGAGGAGGTGCGAGGCACGGGTGAAGGCGGCACGGCCCAGGTCCTCGCCGCACGAGGCGCAGGCGCCGAGGCGGGCGAGGAGCGTGGCCGCGTACTCCCGGGTGGCGCGGCGGACGGCCTCGTCGACGAGGGTGGGCAGGAGGTCGGCCAGTGGGCGGCCGTCGTAGGGGACGGTGGGGCCGGTGGACGCGAGTTCGGCCGTGAACCGTGTGCGGCTGGTGTGGTTGTCGGGGTCGAGGCCCTTCTTCGCGCAGTAGTCGGCGTACTCCTCGGGGTCGAAGAGGGCCACCGTGGTGTGGCTGCCCTTCAGTGCGCGCGTCCTGAGGACGGCTTCCATGTGTTCGAGGTAGGTGGTGTGGTCGTCGAAGACGAAGCTGCGGTAGCGCCGCATGGCGCGGAAGTCGTGCTCGTCGGCCAGCAGGCCGATGGTGCCCGCGACTTCGCGGTGCAGGACGCGTCGCAAGGTCCGGTGGTCGGTGTACGCCATGTCTCCCCCTCTGCACGGTCGATCAATGCTCACTCACAGTAATCGTGGGCACTGACAGTCCGGGTGGAGGAGGCGATGGCGTACTCGGGGAGTGACCTGTGGTCGGCTCAGGAGCGCTTGCGCGCGAGTTCCTCGTAGAAGGCGAGCAGGCCGAGGTCGTCGATGGATCCCGGGTTGACCGCCTTTTCCAGCGGGGTGCCCTGCAGGAGACGCTTGACCGGGACTTCGATGCGCTTGCCGGTGAGGGTGTGCGGGACTCCGGGTACCTCGATGACCTCGTCGGGGACGTGGCGCGGCGAGAGGTGTTCGCGAATGGTCCTCTTGATGCGGTCGCGCAGGTCTTCGTCCAGGGCGGCTCCGGGCGCCAGGTGGACGAACAGGGGCATCCAGTAGCCTCCGTCGGGCTGTTCGATGCCGATGACGAGGGATTCCCTGATCTCGGGGAGGCGTTCCACGGCTTCGTAGATGTCGGCCGATCCCATGCGGACGCCCTGCCGGTTGAGCGTGGAGTCGGAGCGGCCGTGGATGACGACGGAGCCGCGGGAGGTGAGGGTGATCCAGTCGCCGTGCCGCCAGACGCCGGGGTAGGTGTCGAAGTAGCTTTCGTGGTAGCGGGTGCCGTCGGGGTCGTTCCAGAAGCGGATCGGCATGGAGGGCATCGGGTTGGTGACCACGAGTTCGCCGACCTCGTCGGTCAGGGGCTTGCCGCTGGGGTCCCAGGACTGCAGGTCCGTGCCCAGGCCGGGGGCCTGGAGCTCGCCGATGTGGACGGGGAGGGTCGGTACGGCTCCGGCGAAGCAGGAGCACACGTCGGTTCCTCCGCTGACGGAGGCGATCCACAGGTCGGCCCCGTCGGCGGCGAACTCGTCGTGGAGCCAGCGGAAGCCGTCGGGGGGCAGGGGGGAGCCGGTGGTCGCGACGCACTTCACCGCGGAGAGGTCGAAGTCGCGCGAGGGGTGGACGCCGGCCTTGCGGCACGCCATGACGTACGCGGCCGAGGTGCCGTAGAGGGTGGCGCCGGTGCGTTCGGCGACGCGCCACTGGGCGCCCGTGTCGGGATAGCCGGGGCTGCCGTCGTACAGGACGATCGTCGTTCCGGTCAGGAGGCCGGAGACGAGGAAGTTCCACATCATCCAGCCGGTGGAGGTGTACCAGAAGAAGCGGTCCTCGGGGCCCAGGTCGCAGTGGAGTCCGAGCTGCTTGAGGTGTTCGACGAGGATGCCGCCCTGGGACTGGACGATCGCCTTGGGCAGTCCGGTGGTGCCGGAGGAGTAGAGCACCCACAGCGGGTGGTCGAAGGGCACCTGTTCGAAGACCGGTTCGGTGTCCGCGGCGGTCAGGGTGGACCAGTCGAGTGCGCCCTCGGGGGCCCCGGTGCCGAGCAGGGGGATATGCACGACGGCGCGCAGGGTGGGCAGTTCGCGGCGCAGTTCGGCGACGACGTCGCGGCGGTCGTGTTCCTTGCCTCCGTAGCGGTAGCCGTCGACGGTGAACAGCACGACGGGTTCGACCTGTTGGAAGCGGTCGAGGACGCTGCGGGCGCCGAAGTCGGGTGCGCAGGAGGTCCACACGCCGCCCACGGCCGCCGTGGCGAGGAGGGCGACGACGGCCTGCGGGATGTTCGGCAGGTATCCGCTGACCCGGTCTCCGGGGCGTACGCCGAGGGAGCGCAGTTCGGCCGCCAGGGAGCCGACCTGGCGGCGCAGCTCGGCCCAGGTGACGGGGCGCGGGTCATGGGTCTCGTCGACGTACAGCAGGGCTGCTTCGTCCGCGCGGGAGGCGGCGGCGCGCAGCGCGTGTTCGGCGTAGTTCAGTGCGGCTCCGGGGAACCACTGGGCACCGGGCATCGTGCGGTCGCCCAGCACGCGCGCGTAGGGGGTCGAGAAACGGACGTCGAACCACTCCGTGACCGCTTTCCAGAAGGTGTCCAGCTCGTCCACGGACCAGCGGTGGAGCGCCGCGTAGCCGCCCTCGGAGGGGGCGCCGTGGTGTTCGGCGGCCCACGTCTGGAACGCGGTGATCCGTGCCTGGGCGATCTGTTCCCGGCTCGGCTGCCAGAGCGGCTGGGGGTTCACGGTCGACATGGGGCGGCTCCCGGACTGTGCGCGTCGTGTGCGTCCTCCGCGCACGGGCTGGGGTGTGCGCGTGACGCGGCTGACAGGGACGATGCCATGTGATCGACTTCCGCACCAGGGTGTTCCCCACATAGTCCGCGTCGCGAAGATGTGCCCCGATCATGGGTGAACGGCAGTTGAACGACCTGCACGGTGGGCGCGGTCAATGACAGGGTGAGCAAGCATGGAGGGTCGTGACCTGGTGTGTTCGGTGAAATCGGTCGGCTGGGCGGGGGCGGCTCAGGGGTTGCGTACCGTACGGGCAGCGTGGCGCAGGCGGCGGGCCGACGCCACCGGGCTGCCGCCGCGGGGACCGGTGCGGGCGCGGGTGCCCGGGACGGTGCGGGAGGTGGAGCCGGGGCTCGGCGGCGGGCTGGTCAGGTTCGACCGCTCGGAGCTGCGGATCCTCGTCGCGGTGAACGGGGCGGTCTTCTGGGGCTGGGACGGGGCCGCTCCCGAACCGTCGTACGCGCTGGCCGGCCGCTGTCCCGATCCTGATCCGCGGGCCGTGCTGGAGCCGGACAAGGACGGGGGCTGGCGGGTGGTGGCCGAGCGGGTGACGGTGGCGGTCTCGCGGCACGGCGCGGTGGAGGTGCTCACCCCGGGGGGCGTGACGCTGCGGCGCGATCTGCCGCCGCGGTGGTGGGAGCCGGTGGGTGGTGGCGCCGCGCGCTGGAGGCAGCGGTCCGAGGTACCGGCGGACGCGCGTTTCTTCGGGCTCGGGGGGTGTGCGTCGGGTCCCCGGCTGCGCGACGGAACGTACAGGCTGTGGAGCACGGCGCCCGGGCGCGCCGCCGGTCCCGGCGACGGTCCGGCGTCCGTCACGATGCCGGTGCAGGTGGTGGTGGCCGACGCGGGCACGCACCTGGTGTTCCACGACAACTCGTGGGACGGCACCGTGACGCTGCGGGAGGGTGCGGAGGGCGCCGGTTCCGGACATGACCGGGTGGGGACGAGCGAGCTGCGGATGGAGGGTGGCCCGCTGCGCTGCTGGGTGATGGTGGGTACGCCCGCGCGGGTACTGCTCGTGTGGGCGTCGCTCACCGGTGCGCCGTCGCTGCCGCCCGCGTGGGCGCTCGGTCACCATCATGTGCCGGGGGCTGCCGACGGCGAGGAGGAGGTGCGGCGGATCGTCGCGGGGCACCGGGAGCACGGGCTGCCGCTCGACGCCGTCCACCTCGGCGTCGGCCACGTCGACGCCCGTCGGGTGTCCACCGCCGGCCAGGAGCGGTTCCCCGGGTTGCCGGTTCTCGCCGACGAGCTGCGGCGTGAGGGGATCAGGCTGGTGTCGGTGGTCGGTCCGGCGGTCGGCGTGGCGCCCGGCACCACGGTGTACGACGGCGGGGTGGAGCGGGACGCGTTCGTGCGGGACGCCTCGGGGCGGGTGGTGGAAGGGACCGGGTGGGCCGGCGAAGCGGTCTTCCCGGACTTCACGCACGCGCGCGTGCGTGCGTGGTGGGGCGGCCTGTACACGGAGCGGTCGGCACAGGGGTTCGCCGGTTTCTGGCACGGTATGGACGAGCCGACGTCCTTCACCGCCTTCGGCGAGCCGACGCTGCCTCGGTCGGCGCGCCATGTGCTGGACGGGCGCGGGGGCGACCACCGCGAGGCGCACAACGTGTACGGACTGTGCATGGCCCGGGCGGCGTACGAGGGGCTGCGGGAGCGGGCGCCCCGGGAACGGCCGTTCGTGCTCTCGCGTTCCGGGTGGGCCGGTGTGCAGCGGTACGGCGGAGCGTGGTCGGGCGGGGTGGTGGCGGGGTGGTCCGGGCTGCGGGCCTCCCTGTCCCTGGTGCTGGGGGCGGGCCTGTGCGGTGTTCCCTGCGCGGGCCCGGACATCGGCGGCTCCGAGGCGCAGACCTCGCCCGAGCTGTACCTGCGCGGGCTCCAGCTGGGGGCTTATCTGCCGTTCTTCCGCACCCGTGCCGGCGGGCGCGCGGGCCGGGGCGAGCCGTGGGAGTTCGGCGCCGACGTCCTGGAGCACGCACGCGGGACGCTCGTGGAACGCCGGCGGCTGCTGCCGTACTTCACGACGCTCGCGCATCTGGCCCGGCGCACCGGAGTGCCGTATGCGCGGCCGTTGTGGTGGTCGGCGCCCGAGGACCGCGCGTTGCGCGACTGCGAGGACGCCTTTCTGCTCGGTGACTGTCTGCTGGTGGCGCCGGTGCTCGCTCCGGGTACGGAGCGGCGGACGGTCCGGCTGCCCCACGGGCGGTGGTACGACACCGCGACGGAACGGGCGTACGACGGGCCGGCCCGGGTGCGGGTCGACGCGCCGGTGGGGCGGATACCGGTGTTCGCGCGCGGGGGCGCCGTTCTTCCGGTGCTGGGGGAGGACGGCGGTCCGGAGCTGGAGGTGTGGGCGCCCGCCCGGGGACGGACGGGGGGCGGCCTGGTCGTGCCGGACGTCGGCGAGGGGTGGGAGGAGCCGGAGACCGAGCGTTACACGGTGCGGTGGTCGGGCCCGCGGATCGTCGTCGAGCGGGAGGGCGGGAACGGCGGCGCGGAGCCGTCCTGCCCGGTGCGCGTCCGCGGCCTGGGCAGGGGCGGGGGTCAGGTGTAGCGGCCCTCGAACCAGGCCCGTGCGGCCAGGGTGTGCAGGGGGAAAGCGAGTTCCTCCGGGCGGCGCAGCAGGTGGCGGCCCCCGGTCTCTTCGGTGGCGGTGAAGGGCGGCAGGTCTTCCGCGGGGCGTTCCGGGAGGAGGCCGAACAGCAGCAGGTGTCCGTCGGGCGAACTCATGGCGTCGGCGAGCCGTACGTCACGGCTCGCCGCGTCGATGCCGGTCTCCTCCTCGAGTTCACGGACGACGGCCCGGCGCCAGTCCTCCCGGTCGTCCACGTAGCCGCCGGGCAGGGCGGTACGCCCGCGCGCGGGCGCGATGGTGCGGGTGATGACGACGAGGCCGGTGCCCTGTGCGTCGTGCACGGGCTGGAGGGCCACCGCGACCGGCAGCGGGTTGCGGTAGGCGACGGTGCCGCAGGACGGGCAGGTGCGGGGCCAGCCGGAGACGTCCTCCCCGAAGGGCGTGCCACAGCTCGAACAGTGGGAGCCCGGCGCGGAGTGGGGAACCGTGACATGGGTTTCGGACACGCGCGGACTGTATCCGATCACGGTGGGGGCGTCTTCGGGGGCGGCTGACACGCGCGTGGTGCGCGGCTCTCCGCGCGCCGGCCCGTACTCCGGTCGGCGGGAGTACGGGCCGGCGGACCTGCCGTCCTCTCAGGTGCCGACCGTCTGGCGTCGCTGTGCGGCCTGGGCCATGGCGTGCTGGACGACGCCGACGAGGGTCTCCTTGACCGACTCGCGGTCCCGTGCGTCGCACATCAGCAGCGGCACGTGGTCGTCGAGATCGAGGGCGCGGCGGACGTCCTCGGCCGGGTACCGGGCTGCTCCGTCGAAGCAGTTGACGCCGACGAGGAACGGGATGGCGCGCCGCTCGAAATAGTCGATGGCCGCGAAACAGTCCTCCAGCCGCCGGGTGTCGGTGAGGACGACGGCTCCGAGGGCGCCCTCGGACAACTCGTCCCACATGAACCAGAACCGCTCCTGGCCGGGTGTGCCGAAGAGGTACAGCACCAGGTCCTCGCGGAGCGTGATGCGACCGAAGTCCATGGCCACGGTGGTGGTGCTCTTCGCCTCCACACCGCTGGTGTCGTCGACCGGGCGCCCTGCCTCGGTGAGGAGTTCCTCGGTGCGCAGCGGCCTGATCTCGCTGACCGCGCCGACGAGCGTGGTCTTGCCCACGCCGAAGCCTCCGGCCACCAGGATCTTGAGCGTGACGGGCTCGACCGGGGGCTTGCCGCGCTCAGAACGCCCGAAGATCATCGATCACTTCTCCTGCTTGATGGGGGTCGGGCGGCGGGCCGTATCCCCCGCCGCCGGGGGTTTCCACGACGAGTACGTCGCCGGGGCCCACCTCCGCCGAGTCGCTTCCGGCGAGCCGGGTGACCGTGCCGTCCGCCCGTTCGATCCGGTGGGCGCCCGGTGCGCCGGGCGCACCGCCCGCCATGCCGTACGGGGGGACCCTGCGGTGCTGGGCCAGTGTGGAGACCGTCATGGGTTCCAGGAAGCGGATGCGGCGTACGGCTCCGTCACCGCCGCGCCACCGTCCGGCGCCGCCGCTGCCGCGGCGCACCGCGAACTCCTCGAGGCGGACCGGGAGCCGCCCTTCCAGGATCTCGGGGTCGGTGAGCCGGGAGTTGGTCATGTGGGTCTGTACGACGGAGGCTCCGGGGAAGCCGTCCCCGGCGCCCGAGCCGGAGGCGACGGTTTCGTAGTACTGGTGGCGGGCGTTGCCGAAGGTGACGTTGTTCATGGTGCCGGAGCCCTCCGCCTGGACGCCGAGGGCCGCGTACAGGGCGCCGGTCACGGCCTGGGAGGTCTCCACGTTGCCGGCGACGACGGCGGCCGGCGGCTCGGGAGCCAGCATGGAACCCGGCGGCACGATGATGTCCAGCGGTCGCAGACAACCGTCGTTGAGCGGGATGTCGTCGGCGACCAGGGTGCGGAAGACGTACAGGACGGCCGCGTTGACGACCGAGAGGGGGGCGTTGAAGTTGGTGGGCAGCTGGGCCGACGTCCCGGTGAAGTCGATGGTCGCGTTCCGGTTCTCCCGGTCCACCCGGACGCGTACGCGGATGACGGCGCCGGAGTCCGTCTCGTAGGCGCACGCGCCGTCGTCGAGGACGTCGATGACGCGGCGCACCGCTTCCTCGGCGTTGTCCTGGACGTGCTTCATGTAGGCCTGGACGACGTCGAGGCCGAAGTCCTCGATCATGCGGCCGACCTCGTCGACGCCCTTGTGGTTGGCGGCGATCTGGGCGCGCAGGTCGGCGAGGTTGGTCTCGGGGTTGCGGGAGGGGTGGGGGGCCTCGGTGAGCAGGCGGCGGGTCTCCTCCTCGCGGAAGCGGCCGTCCTCGGTGAGCAGCCAGTCGTCGAAGAGGACGCCCTCCTCGTCGATGGTGCGGCTGTGGGCCGGCATGGAGCCCGGGGCGATGCCGCCGATCTCGGCGTGGTGGCCGCGTGAGGCGACGTAGAAGAGGACCTTCCGGTCACTCTCCGTGCCGTCGGCGGGTCCGGTGCCGAAGACCGGGGTGATGACGGTGACGTCGGGCAGGTGGGTGCCGCCGTGGTACGGGTCGTTCACGGCGTAGGTGTCGCCGGGGCGCATCGACGGGCCGCGCCGCCGGATGACCTCCTTGACGCCGGTGCCCATCGAGCCCAGGTGGACGGGGATGTGCGGGGCGTTGGCCACCAGGTTTCCGTCGGGGTCGAAGAGGGCGCAGGAGAAGTCCAGGCGCTCCTTGATGTTGACGGACTGGGCGGTGGACTCGAGGCGGGCGCCCATCTGTTCGGCGATGGACATGAAGAGGTTGTTGAAGACCTCGAGCAGGACGGGGTCGGCTTCCGTTCCGGCGTCGGAACTCCGCGTGACCGCGACGCGTTCCACGACCAGATGCCCGTCGTCGGTCGCCGCGGCCCGCCAGCCGTCGTCGACGACGGTCGTCGCGCCGGATTCGGTGATGATCGCCGGGCCGGTGACGGTTTCACCGGGGGGAAGGTCCTCGCGGCGGTGGAGGGGTACGTCGCGCCAGGCGCCGCCGGTGTGGAGGCGGACGGCCCGCGGTGCGTCGGTGCCGTGCCGCGGGGTGCCCCCGCGGGGGGCGAGGGCGGAGAGGTCGGGGGGGTCGGTGAGGCCGGTGGCTTCGACGGAGAGGGCTTCGACGACGATCGGACGGTCGAGCGTGAAGGAGTACGTGGCGCGATGACGTTCTTCGAAGGCGTGCCGCATCGTCTCCGGTTCGGTCAGCTCGACGGTGAGGGTGGTGTCGGTGCCGTCGTAGCGGAGCTGGGCGCGACGGGTGACCTCGATGCGCTCCTCGGGCACGTCCTCGGCGAGGAGGTGTGCGCGGGCCGCCGTCTCCAGATCGTCGGCGGTCCTGTGGACGCCGGGCATGGAGGCCGGTTCCAGGGGGGCTTCGACGGAGCGTTCCCGCATGGCCGTGGTGTCGGCGAGGCCGATGCCGAGGGCGGACAGGACGCCCGCCATGGGCGGGACGAGGACGGTGCGGATGCCGAGGGAGTCGGCGACCATGCACGCGTGCTGTCCGCCCGCTCCGCCGAAGGTGGTGAGGGTGTACCGGGTGATGTCGTGCCCCTGCTGCACGGAGATCCGCTTCACCGCGCCGGCGATGTCGGCGACGGCGATCCGCAGGTAGCCCTCGGCGACCTGCTCGGGGGTGCGGTCGTCACCGGTCCGCTCGCGGATCTCGCCGGCGAGGGCGGTGAAGCGGTCGCGGACGAGCGCGTCGTCGAGGGGGCGGTCGCCGTTCGGGCCGAACACCGCGGGGAAGCGGGCGGGCTGGATGCGGCCGAGCATGACGTTGGCGTCGGTGACCGTGAGCGGGCCGCCGCGGCGGTAGCAGGCGGGGCCCGGGTCCGCGCCCGCGGAGTCCGGCCCCACGCGGTAGCGGGAGCCGTCGAAGTGGAGGACCGAGCCGCCGCCGGCGGCGACGGTGTGGATGTCCAGCATGGGCGCGCGCAGCCGGACCCCGGCGATCTGTGCGGTGAAGACGCGTTCGTACTCGCCCGCGAAGTGCGAGACGTCGGTGGAGGTACCGCCCATGTCGAAGCCGATGACCCGGTCGAAGCCGGCGAGCTGCGACATGCGGGCCATGCCGACGATGCCGCCGGCCGGGCCGGACAGGACGGCGTCCTTGCCGCGGAACCGCCCGGCTTCGGTGAGGCCGCCGTTGGACTGCATGAACATCAGCCGGACGCCGTCGAGTTCGTCGGCGACATGGCGGACGTGACGCCTCAGCACGGGCGAGAGGTAGGCGTCGACGACGGTGGTGTCGCCGCGCGGGACGAGTTTCGTCAGGGGGCTGACCTCGCTGGACAGCGAGATCTGCGGGAAGCCGGTGCGGGCGGCGAGCTCTCCGACCGCCTGCTCGTGGGCGGGGTGGAGATGGCCGTGCAGACAGACCACGGCGACGGCCCGGATGCCGTCGGTGTAGGCCTGCCGCAGCGGCCCGGCGAGGGCGTCCAGGTCGGGGGCGCGCAGGACGGTGCCGTCGGCGGCGACGCGTTCGTCCACCTCGACGACCCGTTCGTACAGCGGCTCGGGCAGGTCGATGCGGCGGGCGAAGATGTGGGGGCGGTTCTGGTAGGCGATGCGCAGGGCGTCGCGGAAGCCGCGGGTGACGACCAGCAGGGTCCGTTCGCCCTTGCGCTCGAGGAGGGCGTTGGTGGCGACGGTGGTCCCCATGCGCACGGCGTCGACGGGGGCGTCGGATCCGGCCAGCAGCTCGCGGACGCCCACGACCGCCGCGTCGGTGCCGCGCGTCCCCCGGCTCCCGTGCCGGGAGTGTTCCGGAGCCGGATGGTCGGACAGCACCTTGTGCGTCAGCAGCCGGCCGTCGGGCCGCTTCGCGACGATGTCGGTGAAGGTGCCGCCTCGGTCGACCCAGAACTGCCAGCCTGTCACGTCAGTATCCCGCTTCCGCGCCGGTCACAGCGCCCGGAGGCCGTTGATCACGTCGCGCAGAATACTCTCGTCCGGCAGCTCGGCCGGGGGTACCGGCCGGTTCACATGGACGAGTTCCGATTCCACGAGATCCCCGACGAGGACACGGACCACTCCGACCGGCAGGTCGAGCTCGGCGGAGAGTTCGGCGACCGTCTGCGAGGTCTCGCGGCACAGTTCGACGATGTCCACGTGTTCCGGGGAGAGCGTGGGATCGGCCTCCGGATCGTCCGCGTGCGGCTCCGTGACGACCACCGCGATCAGGTCGAGGCGGTGCTGGGCCGCACTGGTGGTGCGGCCCCGCGTCATGGCGTACGGGCGGACGACCGGTCCGGCCTCGTCGTCGAACCAGTGGCTTCTCCCCTGACCGTCAGCGCTCATGCCATCCCACTACCCGCCCGAGGGCAGATCGGTGCGCGGGGCGGCGCCCAGATGCGCACCGACCCGCTTCACCAGAAGCGTCATCTCGTAGGCGACCTGTCCGACGTCCGAGTCGGCGTCCGCGAAGACGGCGAGGCAGCTGCCGTCGCCGGCGGCGGTGACGAAGAGGAACGCCTCGTCGAGTTCGACGACGGTCTGACGGACGTCGCCGGCCTCGAAGTGGCGGCCCACGCCCTTGGCGAGGCTGTGGAAGCCGGAGGCGACGGCGGCCAGGTGCTCGCTGTCCTCCCGGGTGAGGTCCTTGGACGCGCCCGTGGGCAGGCCGTCCCCGGAGAGCACGATCGCCTTGCGGATACTGGCGACGCGGTCCACCAGGTCGTCGAGGAGCCAGTTCAGCTCCCCCTTGTCGGTCGTGGTGTGGCCGGTGGCCCTCGGTGCGGTCATCGACCGTCCCCCTCTGTCGTTCGTCGTGGTGCTGTGCCGCTGTCGGCTTCGTCGCCGGCGGCGTTCTCCTCGCGGCCGCGCTGCCAGCCGCGCTGGAGCGAGGCCATGCGGCTGCGGACTTCGTCGGCATCCCGTTCAACGGGCCGGGCCCTGTCCTCGTTCCCCCGTTCGGCGCTGCGCTTGAGCTGCGGGGCGAGACTGGCCTGTCGTACGCGCCGGGGCAGCGGGCCGCCGCCGGTTCGTGCGGCGTCGTCCGCGCCGCCCGTGGCCGGCGAGGAGTCGTCGGGGCCGCTCGCCGTGCCGGCGGGGCGGCGGGTGCGCCGGGGAAGGCCGGCGGAGGGCTCCGGCCGGTCGTCGCGCACGGGACCGGAAGGCGCCGGGGTGTCCTTCCGGTCCCCGGTGCCGGTCCTGGGACGGGAGGGACCGGGGTCCCGCCGGCGGGCGGGCAGTGGCGGCGGTGCGTCCGGCTGTTCGCGGCCGGCGTCGGAGGAGGGCCGTTCGGTGCGGCGGCGCGCGGGCAGCGGGGGCAGTGCCTCCGAAGCCGGACGGCCGGGGCTTCGGCGTCCCGTGACGTCCTCGTCCCGGTGGCGGGCGGGCAGCGGGGATCCCGTCTCCGGCTCGGGCCGGGCCGAAGCGGCGGGGGTTCCCTTCTCGTCCGTGCGCTCCGTACGGGTGCGCGCTTCGCGGACCGGGCGTCCGTGGGAGCTGACCAGCTTGGGCGCACCCCTGCGGGCCGGCGGCGCCGGGGCGTTCCGGTCGTCTCCGACCGGGTCCGCCCCCTCCTGCGTACCGGCGGCCCGCCGGGGGTGTTCACGGCCGGGCCGCTCCTCCCGGGCGCCGCCGAGGGAGCGGGGGCGGAAGAGGCCGCCGCGCCGGCTGTCCTCGTCGTCCAGGACCCCGGGGAAGCCGTCGAGTGCGTCCAGGTCGACGGGGGCTTCGAGCTCGACCGGTCCGTCCAGCAGCGAGGCGGGGAGCCGGGGCAACTGCACGGGCACCTGGGAGAGCGCGGCGCGGCGGTTCTCCTCCGGTTCGCGGTCCTTGGTGCGCCGGGGGCGGTCGAGGCGGAAGCCGACGCCGTTGGTGTCCGGGACGTCGTCCGTCAGCAGTGCGTCGGGGATGAAGACGACCGCTGTGGTGCCACCGTACGGGGAGGGCTGCAGGGAGACCCGGACGTTCTGGCGCTGGGCGAGACGGCTGACCACGAACAGCCCGAGCCGGTCGGTGTCGGAGAGCTCGAACTCGGGGGTCTCGGCGAGTCTGAGGTTGGCGTCCAGAAGGGCGTCGGCCGCCATGCCGAGTCCGCGGTCGTGGATCTCCAGGGTGAAACCGTTGGCCACGCGCTCGCCGAGGACCTGGACCGCGGTGTGCGGTGGGGAGAACACCGTGGCGTTCTCCAGCAGTTCGGCCACGAGGTGGGTGAGGTCGGCGACGGCCGGACCGGTCACGGCGACCCTCGGCAGCCGGCGGACCTCGATGCGTTCGTAGTCCTCGACCTCGGCGACGGAGGCGCGTACGACGTCCATGAGCTGGACGGGTTTGCGCCACTGCCGGGAGGGCGCGGCGCCGGAGAGGATCACCAGGCCCTCGGCGTGCCGGCGCATGCGGGTGGTCAGGTGGTCCAGCCGGAACAGGTCGGCGAGTTCCTCGGTGTCCTCGGTCCTGCGCTCCATGGTGTCCAGCAGGGTGAGCTGCTTGTGCAGCAGGACCTGGCTGCGGCGGGCGAGGTTGACGAACACCTCGGAGACACCGGCGCGCAGCTCGGCCTGTTTGACGGCGGCCTCCACGGCGGCGCGCTGGAGGGTGTTGAGGGCCTGGCCGACCTCTCCCATCTCGTTCTTGTCGTACTCCAGGTGCGGGACCTCGGTCTCGACGTCGACCTGTTCGCCCGCCGAGAGGCGGCGCATCACGCTGGGCAGCCGCACGCCCGACGCCTCATGGGCCTCCAGGCGCAGCTGGCGCAGGTCCCGGATGAGTCCGCGGCCCACGCGTACGGAGAGGACGAGGGAGACCAGGAGGGCGGCCAGTCCGAGGACACCGGCGATGACGGCCCGGGTGATGACGCCCATGGCGACGGGGCGGACACGGTCCTGGTAGCGGTCGGCCGCCCGGTCGTTGAGGGTGCCGAGCTCGGAGAGCACCTTGCCGGCGGCGATGTCCCAGCCCTTGGCCGTGATCCCACGGGGTGTCCCGGCGCCGGAGGAGACGGCCGCCTCCTCGCCCACCCGCAGCGGGGCGGACGCGGCGTTCTTCCAGAAGGTCTCGTAGCGGTCGCGCTCGGACGCGGGCAGTTGCGGCAGACCGGCGTCGTACATCAGGGTGCGCTGGGCCACGAGGTCGGAGACCGTCCGTACTTCGGCGCGGGAGAGTTCACCGACGATCAGGGCGGAGCCGAGCAGGGCGTCCTCCCGGGAGAGGAGTTCGCGGGCGCGGGCGAGGCTGACGAGGGCGCGGTACTGCTTGTCGAGTTCGACGTCCTCAACCACGTGCAGATTGGCCAGCAGGACGTAGCACGGGTCGATCAGCCTGTTGTAGAGGTCGAGTGCCTGGGAGCGGTCGACGGTGCCGTCCTCGACGTTGCGGCGCAGGGACTCGATGCCCTCGAGGGAGTCCAGCACCGCGCTCAGTTCGCCGGAGTCCCCGTGCATGGCCCCGCGCACGTCGGCGTTCGTCGCGCTCCTGCGGACGTCGGCGACGGCCTCGTCGGTGGCGGAGCGGCTGCGCCGCAGCGCGGCGAGTCCGTCGGAGGCACGGGGGTCGGCGAGATAGACGAGGGTCTGCCGGCGCTCCTGCTGGAGGACGCGGACGGTGTCCTCGACGGGGTAGCCGACCTCCTCCATCACGGACGACACGTCGAAGAGATGACGTGCCTCGCGGCCCGTGAGCACCGTGGTGTAGGCCCAGATCGCCGTCAGGGACAACAGCGGCACGAGAAGCAGCGCCACGATCTTCCGGCGGATGGACTTCCCGCGAAAGCGCATGGCCTCCCCCAGCTCGGCCCCCGACCGGCCGGGGGTACACAGGTGCGTCAACAAACGGCGCGAGCCTACTACCGAGCCGGGGTGAACTCGAAGAGCCTTCTGGAGGCTGCGGTTCCGCTCCGGGGGCGGGAGAGGGGGAGTTGTCCGGCCATTACGGGAGATTGCCTCCCGGAATCGGGGGCGCGCGTCCGGGCCGGCCTTCCGGGCGGACGGGGACGGTTGGCCGGTTTCTTTTCCGGCCGGGAATCTTCACGACGTGCCGTTCGTCCTCTCTGTGGGACATGGGGGCGGAATCGGCCACAGGAGCCGCGTCCCGCACCCGGGCGGCGTAGAACAGCGCAAGCCGGGCAGCCACTGGGGAACCGGGTTTCCGAATCCGGGTGAGCGGTCTGCCGGCGGTGGGGAGTGACACGTTGATGGGCACGGCGGAGCGGCGCGGGGCGCCCGAGGAGGGCACGGCGGCGCGGGCGGCGGGGTGGGACGCCGGGGCGTCCGGACGCGGGACGATCGCGCCCGGACACGCCGCGGCCGGTGGGCGCGGTGGTGCGGCGACCGCGTACGGGGCGGCGCGGGAGACCGCGCGGGGCACGGGTGAGCCCGGTGGCTTCGGCGGCAAGGCCGTCCACCGGCCGCTGTGGGTCGAGGAGCCGGCCCGGAGGCGCCGGCTGCCGGATCCGGTGCGGACGTCGGCCGTGCGGGCGGTGCTCGTCATCGCGGTGACGCTGTTTCAGGCCATGGTGGCCTTCTTGTGCACACTGGCCGGGTCCTGGCTGGCGTTCCCCATGGTCGTCAGCAGCGTCGTCAGTACGATCCTGGCGACCTGGGCGGTCCTGGACGTCTGGGTGACCCGCCAGGTCTGGAACCAGCGCAACGGCGTGGTGTCCGCGCCGAGCAGCACCGCGCGGGCCCTGCGGCGCGAGCGTCGCCGTGCCCGCCGCCAGGAGCGCTCCGCCCAGCGGGCGCGAGCGCGAATACGCCGCCGGGGCGGAGCCGGGCAGCTGTCGCACCCCTGAGGCCGAGGGCCCATCGGGCTGCGTGCCGGGCTCTCGGTACGCTGAGATCGCGTACGGCACGTCGGCGGGCGCCCTGCGCGACGGTTACCGACAGAGGGTGAGAGCCGAGCCATGACCGGCGAGCGGGAACAGCCCGGGAGGAACGGGAACGCCACGACGAGTGCCGTGCAGTCGGTGGACCGTGCGGTGAGCGTGCTGGAGAGCCTCGCGCGGCACGGCGAGGCGGGCGTCACGGAGATCGCCGGCGAACTGGGCGTGCACAAGTCCACGGCCTTCCGGCTGCTCGGTGTCCTGGAGAACCGCGGGCTGGTGACCCGGACGAAGGACCGCGGCAAGTACCGGCTGGGTGCCGGGATGCTGCGCCTCGCGGGTGCGGCGGCCGTGCGGCTGGACATCTCGCAGGAGGGCGTCCCGGTGTGCCGGGAGCTCGCCGACGAGCTGGGCGAGACGGTGAACATAGCGGTGCTGGACGACGACGCCGCCGTCAACATCATGCAGGCCCGGGGCACGGCGTCGGTCACCGCGCAGGACTGGCTCGGCAGGCGCACCCCGCTGCACGCCACCGCCGGCGGCAAGGTGTTCCTGGCCCACCTGCCGCCCGCCGTCCGTGAGGGCCATCTCGTCCGCCCGCTGCGCCGGTTCACGGAGGGGACGGTCACCACGGCGCCGGAGCTGCGCGCCGAGCTGGAGACGGTGGTCGAGCGGGGCTACGCCACCACGCTCGGGGAACTGGAGCTGGGCCTCGCGGCCGTCGCGGCGCCGGTCCGCTCGTACGAGGGCACGGTGATCGCGGCGATCAGCGTCTCGGGTCCGGTGTACCGGCTGCGCGCGGACCGGCTGCCCTGGCTGGGCGGCCGGACGGTCACGGCGGCGGCCGAGCTGTCCCGGCGCATGGGCTACGGCTTCTGAGCCGCGGCCGTGGTGACGCCCGGTCAGCCGCCTGCCGGGGCGGGCCGCTTGAACATGCGGGTCGCCGTGATCTCGCTGTGCGCCTCCTCGGCCGGGTCCTGCTGGGGAAGCCCCGGCCGGAGGTGTTCCTCCACGCTGATGTACTTCAGGCCGGCCCGCAGGTCGGCGTCGTTGCGCAGCCGGATGACCAACGGGAACTCCGCGAGCGCCGTCGTGTCGAACAGGCCGGTGGTGTACAGCAGCTGGACGCCCAGCGCGTCGGCGACCGCCCGCTGGAGCTCCAGCAGATAGGTGGCGTTGGCGCGGCCGATGGGGTTGTCCAGGAACAGGGTGCCGGCGTGCCGGTGCTTGTCGCGGCCGCGGTCGTTGGAGCGCAGCGCGGCCATCGTGCAGTACAGGGCGATGGCCGCGGTGAGCAGCTGGCCGCCGGAGAACACGTCGCCCATCTGCCCGACGGGCACCCGCTCGGCGCGCAGTACCGCGTCCGGCTTGAGGATCTCGACGGCGACGCCCTTCGGGTGGAGGGCGGCGGCGACCCCGCGCAGCAGCAGGGACATGCCGTCGCGCCGCAGGTCGGAGTTCTTCCTGAGGGCCGCCCGGGTCGCCTCGTCGACGACCTCGCCGAGCCGCTCGGTGAGGGTGGCCTGGTCGGGCTCCTCGAAACGGATGCGCAGGAACTCCTGCCCGGACCACTCGCCGAGGCCTTCCGGCAGCCGGGACAGCCGCTGGGCCGAGCGGAGGGTGGCGAGCGCGGACTCCACCAGGCCCCGCAGCCGGTCCACGATCGAGTCGCGGTTGCGCTCCAGCTGCTCCAGCTCGTCGGTGAGGACCCGGAGCCGGGGCGCGAAGGCGTCCGCCCACTTCCGGGCGTGCTCGGGCAGCGCGGACGCGGGCAGTTCGCGGATCTGCTGGCGCGCGGGGGTGCGGACCTGCTCGTAGCGCGTGGAGTTGGCGTGCCGGACCAGGACGTCGCTCGCCTCGCGGACGGCGGACTCGGCCGCGGACAGGTCGGCGGCGCAGCCGCGCAGTGAGCGGCGGGACTCGGCGGCGGACTGCCGGGCCTCGTCCAGGCCGCCCGGATAGGGCTCGGGCTCTTCCCGCTCCTCCTCGGGAGCGTGTTCGCGCAGCAGGTCGCGGAGCATGGCGGCGATCTCGTCGAAGCCGCCGGCCGCGTCCTCGGCGGCGCGGTGCGCGTCGAGCAGCTCGGCGTGGGTCTCCCGGGCCTGCTCCAACGCCTCGTTGCGGGAGGCGAGTTCGGCGGTGGCGGTGCGCAGCAGGGCCTGTGCGTGCTCGGCGTCGCGCGGCACCAGTTCGTCGGGGAGCCCGGTGTGCGCCTCGCCGTCCTCGGGCGCGAGCCGCTCGGCCTCGCCGCGCAGCCGTCCGAGCTGCTCGCTCGCGCCGGACATCCGGGTCTCCAGGAGCTGCACCAGCTCCTCGGCGCGGGCGGCGGCGGCCTGCCGGCTGGGCCCGTCGGAGCCGTCGGGTGACTGGAGCAGCTGTTCGGCGCGGGTGCGGACCTTGTTGCTGAGCCGGTCCAGCTCGGCGCGGGCGGCGCTCTCGTCGCTCTCCGCGCGGGCCTGTTCGGCGCGCAGGTCGGCGCCGACGCCGACCTTCTCGTACACCTGGGACGCGGCCCGGTAGGCCTCGCGCAGCGCGGGCAGGGACGCCTGCGGCGCTCCGGTGCCGTCCTCGGGCACGTCGTCGGGGGCGCCCGCGATCTCGGAGCGTTCGGCACGCAGCGCACGTGCGGTGCGCCGGGCGTCGTCGGCGGCCCGCTGGGCGCCGCGCCGGTCCTCGTCGGCGGCGCGCGCCCGTTCCAGACAGGTCTGGGCGCGTGTCTCCGCCTCGGTCGCCTCGTCGGCGAGCTCGCGCAGCCTGACCTGCCAGCCGGCCCGCTCCCGCAGCCGGTACGCGAGTCCGGCGAGGGCGTCGGCGGCGCGCCGGGCCTTCTGCGCGGCCTCCTGCCGCTCGTCACGGACGTCGACGGCTTCGGCGGCGGCTTCCTCGGCCTCCGTCCGTACGGTGCGCGCCTCGGCCAGTTCGGCCTCGGCCTCCTCGGCGAAGGCCCGCGCCTCGTGGGCCGCGGCGGCCAGCTCAGCGAGCCGTCCGGAAGGGCAGCCGGTGCGCCAGGAGGTGAGCCGCGCGGACAGTTCGCGGTCCTTGCCGAGCCGGGCGGCGAGCGCGCGGATCTCCTCGTCCCGCTCGGTCGCCCGGGCGCGCAGCGCCTGCCGTTCCTCGTCGGCGGCGTGCTCGTCGTGCATGGCGGGGTTCGGCGGTACGAGGAAGACGTCCCCGGTGTCGGTGTCCGGCGCGGGGGTGGGGGCGAGCAGGGCGGCGGCGGTGCCGACGGCGACGGCGGACCGGGGCAGCAGCGCGGCGTCGCTCAGCGCCTCGCGGGCGCGGAGGTGGGAGTCCGGGTCGGTGATGATGACGCCGTCGACCAGCTCCGGGCGGGCGGCCAGCACCCGCGCGTGGTCCGCGGGATCGACGGCCTGGGCGAGGTAGCGCCACCCCGGAAGGGCCGGAATCCCGTGTTCTCCGAGGAACTCGACCGTCGCCAGCACGTCCGGCCTGGGCGGCAGCAGGCCGCCGTCGCCGAGGGCTCCGAGGATCCGGGCGTCGTCCGCGGCGGCGGTGCGCAGGTCGAACAGCTGCCGTTCGGCGGAGGAGACGGCCTCGGCGAGCAGTTCGCCCAGCTCGTCGGCGAACCGGTCGAGTTCCTCGGCGGTCAGGGCGCCCTCACCTGTGGAAGGCCCGATGTCCGGATCCCCCGCGGCGCGGTCGGTGTCCGTGCGCTGTCCCGGTGCGGCGGCCCGCCGCCTGCCGGACGTTCCCGGCAGGCTCAGCAGTTCCGCGAGCCGTTGTTCGGCGGCGAGGGACGCGGCCGTGCGGCGCTCGCTCTCGTGGGCGCGCTCGGCCGCCGTGGCCGCGTCGGCCGCGCGGGCCGCGGTGAGTTCCGC
>NZ_JBEORT010000115.1:0-23460 GCF_040302425.1 Streptomyces sp. NPDC126497 | reverse complement strand
TCGACACCCTCCCCAAACGACATCGGCTCCCAAGACCACAACCGGGTCTTGGGAGCCGACGTCACGCGAGGGCCCGAATTAACCAACAGCATCCGCTCGCGGTGCCGGGCCCCTTCCGTATGCTCGCCGCATGCCCGACGTCCGGCTGTCCACCCCGCGGGGCACGTGGACCCTGTTCACCACGGTCCTCGGGTCCGGCATGGTCCTGCTCGACTCCACCGTGGTCAACGTCGCCCTCCCGCACATCGGCCGCGACCTCGACGCCGACCTCGCCGTCCTGCAGTGGACCGTCAACGCCTACATGGTGACGCTGGCCGGGCTGATCCTGCTCGGCGGGGCGCTGGGCGACCGGTTCGGGCGGCGCAGGGTGTTCGTCGTGGGCGTGCTGTGGTTCGCCGGGGCCTCCCTGCTGTGCGGGATCGCCCCGGACGCGGGGACCCTCGTCGCCGCCCGCGCGCTCCAGGGCGTCGGCGGGGCGCTGCTCACCCCCGGTTCGCTCGCCCTCATCCAGGCCTCCTTCCACCCCGACGACCGGGGGCGCGCGGTCGGCCTGTGGTCCGGCTTCGGCGGCGTCGGCGCGGCCGTCGGTCCGTTCGTCGGCGGCTGGCTGGTGGACGGGCCCGGCTGGCGCTGGGTGTTCCTGATCAACGTTCCCCCGGCCCTGCTGTGCGCCCTCGTCGCCGTGCGGCACGTGCCGGAGTCGTCGGGCGGGAAGGCCGAGGGCCGCTTCGACGTGCTCGGCGCCGCGCTCGGCGCGATCGCCCTCGCGCTGGTGACGTACGCGCTGATCGAGGCCGACGCGGGGTCCTCGCCGGCCGCGGTCTGCGCCGTCGGGGGAGTGGCCGCCGCGGTCGCCTTCGTCCTCGTCGAGAAGCGCCGCCCGCACCCGATGCTGCCGCTGGACGTCTTCGCCTCCCGCCAGTTCTCGGCGGTCAACCTGGTCACGCTGTGCGTGTACGCCGCCTTCGGCGGCTTCTTCTTCCTCGCCGCGCTCCAGCTCCAGGTCGTCGTCGGGTACTCCGCGCTCACCGCCGGCACGGCCCTGCTGCCCACCACCGCGCTGATGCTGCTGCTCTCCGCCCGCTCCGGCGCCCTCGGCGACCGCATCGGCCCGCGCATCCCGCTGACCGTCGGACCGCTGCTGTGCGCCGCCGGGATGCTGCTGATGCTGCGCGTCGGCCCGGACGCCTCCTACGCCACCGAGGTGCTGCCCGCGCTGCTGGTGCTCGGCCTCGGCATGGTCACCCTGGTGGCGCCGCTGACCGCGACGGTCCTCGCCTCCGTGGACACCGAGCGGGCGGGCCTGGCCAGCGGCGTCAACAACGCCGCCGCCCGCGCGGCCGGCCTGGTCGCGGTGGCCGCGCTGCCGCTGCTCGCCGGGATGGGCCCGGAGGCGTACCGGCTCCCCGACGCCTTCGACGACGCGTTCCGGCGGGCGATGGTGCTGTGCGCGGGCGTCCTGGTGCTGGGCTCCGCCCTCGCCTTCGCGACCGTGCGCCGCCCGGCGCCCGACTGCGCGCACCCCGAGTGCCACACCCACGGCAGCGTGGCGGTGCCCCCGCTGGAGGCGGGGGAGGAGGGCGGGAGTCCGCCCCGCTGATGTACGAGACTGGACCCATGTCCATTCACGAGAACCTCCTCGGGGGTCCGCCCCCGACCCACCTCCCCGACGACCCGGGCCCGCGCGAGCTGCTCGCGTCCGGCACCACGCCCGCCGACGTCGCCGCGCAGTACCCCACCTCCTCGCTGGCCTGGGCCCGGCTGGCCGACGAGGCCTTCGAGCGGGGCGGCGTCGTGGAGTCGTACGCGTACGCCCGCACGGGCTACCACCGCGGACTGGACGCGCTGCGCCGCAACGGCTGGAAGGGCCACGGCCCGGTGCCGTGGGAGCACGAGCCGAACCGCGGCTTCCTGCGCGCCCTGCACGCCCTCGCCCGCGCCGCGCAGGCGATCGGCGAGCAGGAGGAGTACGAGCGCTGCGCGCAGTTCCTGAAGGACTCCTCGCCGACGGCGGCCCAGGTCCTCGGCTGACCCGTGTGACGTCTCCGGGGCCCGCCTGTGAGCAGGCGGGCCTTGCGGTCGTGGGGGACGATTGCGCAGGATGCACCGTGGGGACCGGGGCCCCCGTGCCGGTAACGGCAGGGGCGGACCGCTACCCGGAGTACACAGCAGGAGACAGCGATGTCCCACGAGGCTCACGAGCCCGAGACCCCGCATCTCGACTTCGGGGGCACGACCCCCTACGAGGACTACGTCAAGGCCGATGTCCTCACCCATCTGCAGCACACCCTCTCCGACGATCCCGGAGAGATGGTCTTCCTGGTGACCACCCAGGTCATGGAGCTGTGGTTCACCGTCATCGTCCACGAGTGGGAGACCGCGGCGAAGGCGCTGCGCCAGGACGACGTCCCGGCCGCGATCGACGCGCTGAAGCGGTCCGTACGGGAACTGGAGGCGCTGAACGCCTCCTGGAGGCCGCTGAGCGGGCTCACCCCGGCGCAGTTCAACTCCTACCGCGGCGCCCTCGGCGAGGGCTCCGGCTTCCAGTCGGCGATGTACCGGCGCCTGGAGTTCCTGCTCGGCGACAAGTCCGCGTCCATGCTGGTCCCGCACCGGGGCACCCCGCGCGTGCACGCCGAGCTGGAGAAGGCGCTGCACGAGCCGAGCCTGTACGACGAGGTGCTGCGGCTGCTCGCCCGGCGCGGGCACGCGGTCCCGGACGAGGTGCTGCGGCGCGACGTGTCACGGAAGTACGAGCCCTCGGCCGCGGTGGAGGCCGTCTGGACGGCCGTCTACGCGGGCGACGAGCGGGACGAGGCGGCCCGCCTCGGCGAGGCGCTGACCGACGTCGCCGAACTGGTGTGGCGCTGGCGCAACGACCACCTGGTCGCCACCCGCCGCGCGATGGGCGCCAAGGCCGGCACGGGCGGCTCCGCCGGGGTGGCCTGGCTGGAGAAGCGGGCGCAGAAGAGCGTGTTCCCCGAGCTGTGGACGGCGCGGTCCCATGTCTGAGCTCACGACGAGGGCGGAGAAGCTGGACGCCTCCGACGAACTGGTCGCCAAGCGTGCCGAGTTCGTGCTGGACGACGTCGTCTACCTGGACGGCAACTCGCTGGGCGCGCTGCCCGCGGCGGTCTCCGGCCGCATCGAGGACGTGGTGCGCCGGCAGTGGGGCGAGCTGCGCATCCGGTCCTGGACCGAGGGCGGCTGGTGGACGGCGCCGGAACGGATCGGCGACCGGATCGCGCCGCTGGTCGGCGCGGCGCCCGGACAGGTCGTGGTCGGCGACTCGACGAGCGTCAACGTCTTCAAGGCGCTGGTGGGCGCGGTGCGCCTGGCGCGCCCGGCGGACGCCGGGGGGCCCGGGCGGGACGAGATCGTGGTCGACGCGACCACCTTCCCCACGGACGGCTACATCGCCGGGTCGGCGGCCCGGATGACCGGCTGCACACTGCGTCCGGTGGCCCCGTCCGAGGTTCCGGACGCGCTCGGGGACCGTACGGCCGCCGTGCTGCTCAACCACGTCGACTACCGCACCGGCCGGCTGCACGACCTGCCGTCGCTGACGGCCGCCGTGCACGCGGCGGGGGCGGCGGTGGTCTGGGACCTGTGCCACAGCGCGGGCGCGCTGCCGGTGGACCTGGACGAGCACGGCGTGGACCTGGCGGTCGGCTGCACCTACAAGTACCTGAACGGCGGCCCCGGTGCGCCGGCGTTCCTGTACGTGCGCGCGGATCTGCAGGACCGCTTCGACTCGCCGCTGCCCGGCTGGAACTCCCACGCGGAGCCCTTCGGCATGCGGGCGCAGTACGCGCCGGCGGCGGGCGCGGTGCGCGGCCGGGTCGGCACCCCGGACATCCTCTCCATGCTCGCCCTGGAGGCGGCCCTCGAGGTCTGGGACGGGGTGACGGTCGACGCGGTGCGGGCCAAGTCCCTCGCGCTGACCGACTTCTTCCTGGAGTGCGTCGAGGAGTACGTGCCCGAGGGCCGGGTGGAGTGCGTGACGCCGCGTGCGCACGGGGAGCGGGGCAGCCAGATCGCCCTGCGCTGTCCGGACGCCGGGGACGTGATGGAGCGGCTGATCGAGCGGGGGGTGGTCGGTGACTTCCGCCGGCCGGACGTGCTCCGCTTCGGCTTCACCCCGCTGTACGTCGGCTTCGCGGACGTGGAGCGGGCGGCGCGGGTGCTGGCGGAGGTGCTGGCGTAGGGGGGCGGGGCGGCACCGTCGTGCGGGGCCGCCCCCCAGCCCGCTGACCGGGCGTGACATCCCCATGTCGGGGCGGGTGGGCGTGCTGGTACCGTCCCGGCCGAACGGCCGCGTTCCCGTCGGACCGTCACCCGTGTTCTGTCGCTGAGAGGTTGGAGCAATGACGGACGACTCCGCAGCCGCCCGGTCCGCCGCCGAGGAGGAGTCGGCCTTCTCCCATCCGCCCGTGGCCCCCGACGCCACGGCGGCCTACGGCGACGACCCGGACCAGCTGATCGACTTCTACGCGCCGCGCGGGGAGGGCGGGCCCGCGCCCCTCGTGGTCGTCCTGCACGGGGGCGCCTGGCGCGCGCCGCACGACCGGCGGCACATCAGCCCGTTCGCGGCCTTCCTGGCCGGGCGGGGCTTCGCCGTGGCCAGCGTCGAGTACCGGCGCGGGGCGGGGGAGCCGGCCGGTGGCGGTCCGGTCGCGGGACGGTGGCCCGACACCTTCGACGACGTCGCCGCCGCGGTGGACGCGCTGCCGGGGCTGATACGGGAGCGCGTGCCGCGGGCCGACCTGCGGCGGATCGTGCTCACCGGGCACTCGGCGGGCGGGCACCTGGCGTTGTGGGCCGCCGCGCGGCACGTCCTGCCGGCGGGTTCCCCCTGGCGCACGGACGAGCCCGCGCCGCTGCGCGGTGTGGTCGCCCTCGCGCCGATCGCGGACCTCGAGGTCGCCGACAAACTGGACGTGTGCGGGGGCGCGGCGCGGCAACTGCTCGGCGGCGACGACCACTTCGCCGAGCGCCGGCCGCACGCCGACCCCGGGCTGCTGCTGCCCACCGGGATCGCCACCACCCTGGTGCAGGGGCGCACCGACACCGTGGTCCCGCAGGCGGTCGCCGAGTCGTACGCGGAGGCGGCGGCGAAGGCGGGGGAGGTGGTGGGGGTGACGTCGCTGGAGGACGTGGGGCACTTCCCGCTGATCGATCCGAGGGCGGACGCGTGCGCGGTGGTGGCGGAGGAGATCGCTCAACTCGCCTGGTGAGCGGTGGCTTCGGGCGGGTGCCCGGTCATACCCGTAGTACCTGAGAGCTACCCCGCGGGTGAGTCCTCCGGCGGGACGCGGGTTACCCGTGCGGCTCCGTAACTTCCCTTTCCAGTAAGCCCGGTGGGCGGGCGGAGGGGGAGGTGCGGCCAGCATGGTGCGCGAGCACGAGGGGTGCGCGGTGTCGGGGCGGGCCGGGCGCGGGGACGGCGGTGCGGCTGCCCGCGGTTCGCGGTGGTGGCGTGGGGTGCTTGCGTTGCTCGTGGCCTGTGCGGTGGTCGTGCCGCTGGTCGGGGCGGCTCGGGCGCGGGTGCCCGCGCCGGGGCCCGCGGTACTCGCGGAGCCTTCCGCGGCGACCCTCGGCGCGATCTACGCCGCCAACCGGGCCAACGCCCTGGAGGCGGCCCGGATGGCCGACGCGTACGGGGACCGGCGGCGGGCCGGCGCCGACCGGGCTCTGGCCGGGCGGCAGCTGCTGTACTTCGACGGGCGTGGACCCGGCCTGGTCACCGAGGTGCTCGGGGACCTCGCGCACGCCGACCGCGTCGCCGTCCTCGTCCCCGGCTCGGACACCGGCATCGACACCTACGGCCGGTTCCGCGCCACCGCCCTCGCCCTGCACGAGCGGCTCGGTACGCGTGCCGCGGTCGTGGCCTGGCTCGGCTACGAGACCCCCGCCACCGTCGGCACCGCCGTCGCCACCACCGACCGGGCGGAGGACGCCGCACCCGGACTGCGGGAGGCGGTGGACGACCTGCGGGCCGTCGCCGGACCGCGCGCCCGGGTCTCCCTCCTCTGCCACTCCTACGGCTCCGTCGTCTGCGCCGAGGCCGCCGACGGACTCGACGCCGACGACATCGCCCTCCTCGGCAGCCCCGGCACCGGCGCCGACACCGCCGCCGCCCTGCACACCCGGGCCCGGATCTGGGCGGCCCGGGGCGCCGGCGACTGGATCGGCAACGTCCCCCACGTCAGCGTCGACCTCCTCGGCACCACCGTCGGCTTCGGCACCGACCCCGTCTCCCCGGCGTTCGGCGCCCGGGTCTTCGCGGCCGGCGACGGCGGCCACAGCGACTACTTCGCCCCCGGCTCCCCCGCCCTGGCCAACCTCACCCGGATCGTCCTCGGCCAGACCTCGGCGGTGACCTCGTGAGCCGCCTCGCCGCCGCGGTGCGCGACGTCGCCGGCCGCGTCGGCGCGGCCACCCCGGACCACCGCGACCGTGCCGTGGACGCCCTGCGCGCCGGCGCCGTCCTCGGGGTCGTCCTCGGCCACTGGCTGGTCACCGCCCTCGTCGCGGACGGCAGCACCCTGCGCACCGCCAGCCCGCTCCAGCACCTGCCGTGGCTGGCGCCGGTGTCCTGGGCGTTCCAGACCCTCGCCGTGTTCTTCCTGGTCGGCGGGCACGTGGCGACCCGCGGGTACGCCTCGTCCCGCGCCCGCGGCATCCCGTACCGCCGCTGGCTGCGCGACCGGCTGGCCCGGCTGTTCAAGCCGGTCGCCGCCGTCCTCGTCCTGTGGACGGCCGTCACCGCCGTACTGCTGCTCTCCGGGGCCGAGTACGCGACCGTCCGCACGCTGGTGAAGCTGGCGCTGTCGCCGCTGTGGTTCCTGCTGGTCTTCGCCGCCCTCACCGCCGCGACCCCGCTCGTCGCCCGGCTCCACCCGCTGTGGCCGCTCGCCGTCGTCCTCCACGTCGACCTGCTCCGCTTCGGCCTCGGCGCCCCCGACCGGCTCGGCTGGCTGAACCTGGCGGCCGGCTGGCTGGTGCCGTACGCCCTGGGCGCGGCCTGGACGCGCGGCGAGCTGGAGCGCCGCCGGTCCGGCTGGTTCCTCCTGCTCTCCGGTACGGCCGCCACGGCCGCGCTCGTCGCCTGGGCCGGCTACCCGGCGTCGATGGTCGGCGTCCCGGGCGCCGGGGTGTCCAACCTCAACCCGCCGACGCTGGCCGCCGTCACCTTCGGCCTCGCCCAGTGCGGGCTGGCGCTGCTGCTGCGGGACCGGCTGCGCACGGCGATGCGGCGTCCCGTCGCGTGGGCGGCGGTGGCGCTGGTCAACCTCTCCGCGATGACGGTCTTCCTCTGGCACCAGACCGCCCTGATGGCGACCACCGCCACCGGTCTCCTCGCCGGCCGCCTCCCCGGTCTGCACACCGTCCCCGACGGCCTCGGCTGGGTCGTCGCCCGGCTGGCCTGGCTGCCGGTGTTCGTCCTGGTCCTCGCCGTGTGCCGGTCCGCGTTCCGGTCGTGGGAGCGGGGCGGGGGCGGGCGGCGGCGCGGACGGTCCCGGGTGGTCCGCGCCCACCGGCCGGTGACGGAGGACGTCCGGCATGTCTAGGGTGAGCGGCGTGACGGACAAGGGAGCGGGGCTCGTCCGGCGGTGGCCGGGCGTGCTGCGGGACGACCTGCTGACGGTCCGTGCGGACCCGTTGCCGCCGTCCAGGTGGCTGCGCTGGGTGCCGCACGGGGTCGTGTGGCTGGCCGCGTTCGGTGTCTTCCTCGGTGACCTGACCCAGCTGAACGACCACGGAGGACTGGAACCCGGGCTCGCCCTGCTGATCGCGCTCGGGCAGAGCACCGCGATGGTGCTCGCGCTGCGGCAGCCGGTGCCGGCGTGGTGGCTGTCCCTCGGGGCCACGGTGCTCGGCGCGCTGGTGGTGCGCGCCCGGATGGAACCCGGCGACTACGCGTTCACCTGGCCCTGGACCGCGGCCGGGCTGATCGCCCACCTGCTCGTCCTGCTGCTGCTCGCCCTGCGGGTCCGCACCCGCGTCTCGGTCGAGGTCCTGGCCCTGACCTCCCTGATCACCTACGTCCTCCAGGGGCTGCTGGGCGGGCGGAACTACCAGCCCACCGGCCAGACCGCCGTCCCCCTGTTCATCGTCGCCGTCGTCCTCGGCGCCGCCCTGCGCGGCCGCCGCGAGGCCCGCGTCGAACTCGGCAGGCAGACCGTCCTCACCGCCGAGGAACGCGCCCGCCGCACCCTCCTGGAGGAACGCAGCCGGATCGCGCGCGAGTTGCACGACGTGGTCGCCCACCACATGTCGGTCATCTCCATCCAGGCGCAGGTCGCCCCGCACCTGGTCCAGGACCCGCCCGACGAGCTGAGGGAGAACCTCGCCGGCATCCGCCAGAACGCCGTCGAGGCGCTGACCGAACTGCGCCGCGTCCTCGACGTGCTGCGCTCCGAGCACCCCGCCCCCGGCGAGCGCGCGGACGCCCCGCAGCCCACCCTCGACCGGCTCGGATCGCTGGTGGAGAACACCCGCGCCGCCGGACTGACCGTGACCACCGAGATCACCGGTGAGCGGCGTCCGCTGCCGTCCGGGGTGGAGCTGTCGGCGTACCGGATCGTGCAGGAGGCGCTGAGCAACGTGCTGCGCCACGCACCCGGCGCGACCGCCCACGTCACCCTGGCCTACGATCCGCGGGGGCTGCGGGTGACGGTCGTCAACACCGGCCCGACCCGGGAGGCGCCGCCGTCCGCCGGCGCCGGGCACGGACTGCTCGGCATGCGGGAACGGGCCGTCATGCTGGGCGGCAGGCTGACGGCCGGCCCCTGGGCCGGGAAGGGCTACAAGGTCGACGCCTACCTCCCGGCCCCCGCCCCGCCCGCCACCGGACCCCCTCCCCAGGACGGCACCGCATGATCCGCGTACTGATCGCCGACGACCAGCAGATGGTCCGGCAGGGCTTCACCGTGCTGCTGAACACGCAGCCCGACATCGAGGTCGTCGGCCAGGCGGTGAACGGGGTGGACGCGGTCGCGCAGGTCGCCGAACTCGCCCCGGACGTCGTCCTGATGGACATCCGCATGCCCGAACTCGGCGGCATCGAGGCCACCGCCCTCATCACCGGCGCCACCCCGCACATCAGGGTCCTCGTCCTGACCACCTTCGACCTCGACGAGTACGTGTACGAGGCGCTGCGCGCCGGAGCCTCCGGCTTCCTGCTGAAGGACGCCTCCGCCGACCAGCTCGCCGAGGCGGTCCGGGTGGTGGCGGCCGGGGACGCCCTGCTCGCGCCCGGCGTCACCCGCCGGCTGATCGCCGAGTTCTCCCGGCTGGACGCCCGCCCCCGCAGCCCCCTCAAGCAGCGCGTGGGGGACCTCACCGGACGCGAGACGGAGGTGCTCGCGCTGATCGCGCAGGGCCTGTCCAACGCGGAGATAGCGGCACGTCTGGTGGTGGCCGAGCAGACCGTGAAGACGCACGTCGGCCGCATCCTGGTGAAGCTGGGCCTGCGGGACCGCACCCAGGCGGCGGTGTTCGCGTACGAGTCGGGGCTGGTCCGCCCCTCGGGATACTGACCCGGGCAGGGGGAGCAGCCCGCCGTGACCCGCGTAGTACCTGAGACGGACGCCCCGGAACCCCTCTCAGCGGGGACGACCGCGCTCACCCGGTCGGCCTACCGTGTGAGCGTGACCGAGACGACTCACCAGCAGCCCCCGGCCGCCCCGCGCGGCGCCGGGGCCGGGACCCGCAGCCCCGAGTACCAGGTGGCCCGGAACGTCCTGCGCGGGCTGCGCCGGGACCTGTTCCGCGACCCCTTCGCCTACCGCCCGCTGCCGCCCCGGCCCGCGGACGGCCCCCTCGTCCGCCGGCTGCCCGCCCGGCTGCGGTCGGCCGCGCGGCACCTCCCGCACGCGGTGGTGGGGGCGCTGGCGCTGATCGCCCTGATGGTCGGCACGCTGTCGAGCGGGCTGCCCGGCGGGGACGTGATGGCCCTGTTGATCGGCCTGCTGTGCGCGCTCCCGGTGCTCACCACGCTGGTCCGGCCGGTCGGCGCGTTCTGGCTGTCCCTGGCGGTGACCCCGGTGGTCGCGCTGGTCAAGAGCGGTCAGGGCGACTGGCCGTGGATGCCCGGCGCGTTCGTCGGCCACCTGGCGGTGCTGGTCGTCGTGGCGCTGCGCACCCGGCCCCGCACCGCCGCCTGGATGTGGGTCCTGACCGGCGTGTACGCCTTCCTCTCGGACGGCGTCCTCGGCGGGTCGTACTACTCCACGAACAGCGCGCCCATGATGGTGACGTCCGCGTTCGCCCTGCTCGTGGTCTCCCTGTGGCACGTCCGCCGCACCGCCCAGCAGGAGGTGACCGCCCAGCAGACGGTCACCGCGCACGAACGCTCCCGGCGCACGGCGCTGGAGGAGCGCACCACCATCGCCCGCGAGCTGCACGACGTGGTCGCCCACCACATGTCGGTGGTCGCCATCCAGGCCGAGGCCGCGCCCTACCGGGTGGAGAACCCGCCGCCGGAGCTGGAGCGCGCCTTCGCCACCATCCGGGAGAACGCGGTGGCCGCCCTCGCCGAACTGCGCCGCATCCTGGGCGTGGTCCGCGCCGAGGACTACGAGGCCCCGGACGCCCCGCAGCCCACCCTCGCCGACCTGGACGCCCTGCTCGTCAACGTGCGCGGCGCCGGGCTCACGGTGGAGAAGGTGGTGACCGGCGCGGTGCGGGAGCTGCCGCAGGGCGTGGAGCTGTCGGCGTACCGGATCGTGCAGGAGGCGCTGAGCAACAGCCTGCGGCACGCGCCCGGCGCGAGCGCCCGCGTCGAGATCGGGTACGTCCTCGGCGGGCTCGGCATCCGCGTGGTCAACGGCCCGGCGCCCCGGCCCAGCCTGGTCAAGCCCGCCCCTCACACGGGAGCCGGCCACGGCCTCACCGGCATGCGCGAGCGGGTCACCATGCTGAGCGGCGAGATGACGGCGGGACCGACGGACGACGGAGGCTACGAGGTCGCCGTCTTCCTGCCGGTCGCCACGGTGAACGAGGGGGACGCATGACCATCCGTGTGCTGATCGCGGACGACCAGATGATGGTGCGCGAGGGCTTCTCGGTCCTGCTGGGCGCGATGCCCGACATCGAGGTCGTCGGCGAGGCCGTCAACGGCCGCCAGGCGGTGGAGCGGGTCCGCGAGCTCGCCCCCGACGTCGTCCTCATGGACATCCGCATGCCCGAGATGAACGGCATCGAGGCGACGCGGGAGATCGTCGCCGCCGACGGCACGGCGAAGGTGCTGGTGCTCACCACCTTCGACCTCGACGAGTACGTCTACCAGGCGCTGCGCGCGGGCGCCTCCGGCTTCCTCCTCAAGGACGCCTCCGCCCGCCGGCTCGCCGAGGGGGTGCGGGTCGTCGCGGCGGGGGAGGCGCTGCTCGCCCCCACGGTGACCAAACGGCTGATCACCGAGTTCTCCAAGCTGTCCGAGGGCCCGCGGCCGATGTCGTCCGCGCAGGCGGCGTACGGGGAGCTGACCGAGCGGGAGACGGAGGTGCTGGTGCTGATCGCGCAGGGCCTGTCGAACGCGGAGATCGCCGGGCGGCTGGTGGTCGCCGAGTCCACGATCAAGACGCACGTCAGCCGCATCCTGGTGAAGCTGGGCCTGCGCGACCGCACCCAGGCGGCGGTGTTCGCCTACGAGGCGCGGCTGGTCACCCCCGGCTGACCCTGGTCAGGGCGCGGGGCACCGGGCTACGGTCCGTCCATGGCAGCCCTTCCCCGTCCCGCGTTCGACCCGTGGGACCCCGCGTTCGTCGCCGACCCGTACCCCGCCTACGCCGAGCTGCGGGAACAGGGCCGGGTGCGGTACTTCGAGCCGACGGACCAGTGGCTGGTCGCGCACCACGCGGACGTCTCGGCGCTGCTGCGCGACCGGCGCCTGGGACGGGCCTACCGGCACCGCTTCACCCACGAGGAGTTCGGCCGCACCGCCCCGCCGCCGGAGCACGAGCCGTTCCACACCCTCAACGACCACGGCATGCTCGACCTCGAACCGCCGGACCACACCCGCATCCGCCGCCTGGTGTCGAAGGCGTTCACCCCGCGCACGGTGGAACGCCTCGGGCCGTACGTCCGGCGGCTCGCGGACGACCTGGTGTCCGCCCTGGTCGAGGCGGGCGGCGGCGACCTGCTCACCGACGTCGCCGAGCCGCTGCCGGTCGCGGTGATCGCCGAGATGCTGGGCATCCCGGAGTCCGACCGGGCCCCGCTGCGCCCCTGGTCGGCGGAGATCTGCGGGATGTACGAGCTGAATCCGACGCAGGAGACGGCGGCGAGGGCGGTCCGGGCGTCGGTCGAGTTCTCCGACTACCTGCGCGGTCTGATCGCCGAGCGCCGCGAGAATCCCGGCGACGACCTGATCTCGGGCCTGATCGCCGCCCACGACGAGGGCGACCGGCTCACCGAGCAGGAGATGGTCTCCACCTGCGTGCTGCTGCTCAACGCCGGCCACGAGGCCACCGTGAACTCCACGGTCAACGGCTGGTGGGCCCTGTTCCGCCACCCGGACCAGCTCGCCGCCCTGCGCGCCGACCACTCCCTGGTCCCCACGGCGGTCGAGGAGCTGATGCGCTACGACACCCCGCTCCAGCTCTTCGAACGCTGGGTCCTCGACGAGATCGAGATCGACGGGCAGGTGATCCCGCGGGGCGCGGAGATCGCGATGCTCTTCGGCTCCGCCAACCACGACCCCGCGGTCTTCGCCGACCCGGAACGCCTCGACCTCACCCGCCGCGACAACCCGCACATCTCCTTCAGCGCCGGCATCCACTACTGCATCGGCGCCCCGCTGGCCCGCATCGAGCTGGCGGCCTCGATGACGGCCCTGCTGGAGAAGGCGCCGACGCTGCGGCTCGCGGCGGAGCCGAGGAGGAAGCCGAACTTCGTGATCAGAGGGCTGGAAGGGCTGGCCGTGGAGGTGGGGTGATCACCCGTTCGGATGATCACTGGCCGGCTTCCGGTGAGGGACGTGGACGGCTCGTCAAGCTGGTGTCCGCCTGCGGAGGATCTGCGAGCTGAAACCAGAAAAGAAAGGGGTGGGCCGGATGATTCGGACGTACAAGTTCCTCATGCGGCCCACGGTCCATCAGGCGATCGCACTGTGCGAGATGCTGGCCGACCACTGCTCCCTCGGCGCCGCAAGGCCGTGGAAGCCGTGGCCCGGCTGCACCGCAAGGTCCGCCGTCAGCGTCTGGACCACGCGCACAAGACCGCGCTCGACCGCGACCGTCGCTCGATTCTTGTGCACAGTGACCCGCACCCAGTGGCCGGCTGCCAGAACCTCCAGAAGCGCCAGCTGGGCGACAGGGTCGTGCTTCCCGAGCCCGTCGGCATCGAATTCGACACCGAGGAGTTCAAGCCGTACATGGCCTGACGGCCCCCGTCAGGCCGTCATGTCCCGGCGTCGCAGCCCGGCCAGCCCCGCCGCCACCAGGGCCGCCGCGAGGGCCGTGAGGACCAGCACCGGGGTCCACTCCATCCCCCCGCCCGGCAGCTTCGGCAGATGACCGAAGGGCGACAGGTCCAGCACCGCCCGCGGCACGTCCAGCGCCGGACCGACCCAGCCGATCAGCAGTGCCGCACCGGCCACGCCCCACGCCGCCGTCGCCGCCCGGGGCAGCAGCCCGTACAGCAGGACCGCGAGTCCGCCGACCACCCACACCGCCGGAACCTGCGCCAGACACGCGCCCAGGAGCGCGCCAGCCCGCTCACCATGACCGAGGGCGAGGCCCGCCCCCGCGAGCAGCATCAGCCCCACCGCCCCGCCGAACGCCACCACCAGGTGCCCGGCCGCCCACCGCAGCCGTCCGACCGCGCCCGCGAGGACCGGTTCGGCCCGCCCCGAGGTCTCCTCGCCGTGCAGCCGCAGCACCGACGCCACGACGTACAGGCCGGCCACCAGCCCGAGGATCCCGGCCATCGCCGCGAGGAACGCCTCCGTCAGCCCGGACTGCCCGCCCATCCGCCGGAAGACCTCCCGGGCGCCCTCGTTGTCGCCGACCAGCTCGGCCGCCCCCTCGGCCATCCCGCCGTAGACCAGCCCCGCCAGCAGGAACCCGACGCTCCAGCCGAACACACCGCCCCGCTGCAACCGCCAGGCCAGCGCCGCCGCACCACCCAGCCTCCCGGCGGCCGGCCCCGGGCGGCTCGGCAGGAAGCTCATGCCGAGGTCCCGGCGCCCGGCGAGCGCGTACGCCACCGCTCCCTGGACCAGTACCGCGCCCGCGAACAGCCCCAGCACCCACCACCGTTCACCGGCGTAGGCCCGCAGGTTCGTCAGCCAGCCGAGCGGTGACGCCCACGTCAGCGGCGACGAGCCGTCGTCCGTCACCGAGTCGCCGGCCGCCCGCAGCACGAACGCCGCCCCGAGCAGCGCCGCCGTCAGCCCCCGTGCGAGCCGCGCGCTCTCCGTCAGCTGGGCCACGACCGCCGCCATGGTCGCGAACACCATGCCCACGCCCGCGATCCCGAGCCCGAACGCCAGCGCGCCCGCCGTGCCCTGACCGGCCAGCCCGGCCGTCACCAGCAGCGCCAGCGCCCCGTTCGCGACGGCCGCCGCGAGCAGCGCCGCCGTCAGCGGGGCCCTGCGGCCCACCATTCCGGACGCCACCATCTCCTGACGCCCGCTCTCCTCCTCGTCCCTGGTGTGCCGCACGACGACCAGCAGGCCGACCACGGCGGCCAGCGCCCCCGCGTACACCCCGACCCGCCAGGCGGTCAGCGCGCCGAGCGAATCGCCGAAGACCGGGCCGACCATGGCGCGCAGCGAGGAGTTGCCGGCCATCTGGGAGATCAGGTCCGCGCGCTCGGCAGGAGTGCCGTACAGGCCCTTGAGCGTGTGCGGCATCGACAGCACCATCAGCGCGTTCACCGCGACCCACACCGGGATCATCACCCGGTCCCGGCGCAACGCGAAGCGCAACAGGGTTCCGGTGCCCGCGAGTCGGCGGGAGCTCGTCGGCCGTACGGCGAAGGCTGCGCTCATCGGGTGGTCACCTCGTCCTGGTAGTGCCGCAGGAAGAGTTCCTCCAGCGTCGGCGGGGTGGACGTCAGCGACCGCACGCCCGACTCGCTCAGCGCACGCAGCACCGCGTCGAGCTTGTCGGTGTCGACCTGGAGCCGGACCCTGTGCCCCCGTACGTCGAGGTCGTGCACGCCGGGCAGTCCGGCGAGCCCGTTCGGCGGGCCGACGAGTTCGGCGCTGACGCTGGTCCGGGTCAGGTGCCGCAGCTCGGCGAGCGAACCGCTCTCCACCGTCCGGCCCTTGCGGATGATGCTGACCCTGTCGCACAGCTCCTCCACCTCGCTGAGGACGTGCGAGGACAGCAGCACGGTCCGCCCGCGCTCCCGCTCCTCGGCGACACAGCGCTGGAAGACCTCCTCCATCAGCGGGTCCAGGCCGGACGTCGGCTCGTCCAGGATCAGCAGGTCGACGTCGGAGGCGAACGCGGCGACCAGGGCGACCTTCTGCCGGTTGCCCTTGGAGTACGTGCGGCCCTTCTTCGTGGGGTCCAGCTCGAACCGCTCGACCAGCTCGGTGCGGCGGCGCGGGTCCAGGCCCCCGCGCAGCCTTCCGTACAGGTCGATGACCTCGCCGCCGGAGAGGTTGCGCCACAGTGTCACGTCACCGGGGACGTAGGCGATGCGGCGGTGGATCTCCACGGCGTCCGTCCACGGGTCCCGGCCGAGCACCCGCGCCGCGCCGGAGTCGGCGCGCAGCAGGCCGAGCAGGACGCGGATGGTGGTGGACTTCCCGGAGCCGTTGGGGCCGAGGAAGCCGTGGACCTCGCCCGTCCCGACGCTCAGGTCGAGACCGTCCAGCGCGTGGGTCCGGCCGAACGACTTGTGCAGACCGGACACGGTGATGGCCTTCGTCATGCTCAGGAACGTACGCTTCTTTCAGAAACTTGTGAAGTTAAGGAAGCGTATAAACCTGCGACTAGACTGATCCGCGGTGTCTGAGCAGGGGAGATGATCGGATCATGGCGGAATCGAGCGGAACGGGCCGGGACCCGGAGGCGGTCTCCCGGTTCGTGGAGCACTTCGCCGCGCAACTGGTGGAAGCCGGGATGACGCGCATGCCCGCCCGAGTCTTCGCGGCCCTGCTCGCCTCCGACACCGGCGTCCTGACCTCCGCCGAGCTGGGCGAACAGCTCAGGGTCTCACCGGCCGCGGTGTCCGGCGCGGTGCGTTACCTGTCCCAGGTGCGCATGGTGTCGCGCGAGCGTGAGCCCGGCTCGCGCCGGGAGCGGTACCGGGTCCACGGCGACCAGTGGTACGAGGCCCTGACCAACCGCGAGACCGTCCTCAGGCGCTGGGAGGACGCCCTCCGGGAAGGTGTCGGCAGTCTGGGCGCGGACACCCCGGCGGGCCGCCGGCTGACGGAGACGCTGGCCTTCTTCGAGTTCGTCGAGAAGGAGGTCGAGGCGATGATGGAGCGTTGGCGGACGCATCGGGAGGAGCGGTTCGGCGGGAGTGACTGACCCGCCACGCCGAGTGGTGGCCGGTCCGCCTCAAGGGGAGGGCGCATCATGACGGTCACGGCAGAGCGACCGGCGACGAACGGCACCGAGCACGGAAAGTCGGGTGTCCCCGCCCCTGCTCCTCCTCGGCATGCAGGAGGAGCAGGCCACGGTTCTCCCGGTGCCCTCCGCCAACGGCTACGGGGCCCGCTGCACCAGGCCGTCCGGTGAGAAGCTGCCGATTCCCGCCCCGTTCGACGGCATCCTGGACATGACCGGGTTCAAGACTCCCTGACCCGGCGCGTCCGCTACCGCGCCGGCAGCGTCAGCCGCCACGCGCCCTCCCGCACCACCCACGTCCGTGTCCGCACCGGTCCCGACACCACCGCGTCCGCCCGGTAGCGGAAGTGCGCGCCCGACACGGTCACCGTGCGGGCCTCCGCGAGCAGCGGGGTCGCCTCCGCGCCCACCGACACCGGACGCACCTCCACCCGGGCCGTTCCGGAGACGTCGGGGGTGACCGAGACGGACTCCACCGGCTGGTGCAGGTCGACGAGGGTCGACCCGTCGACCTCCACCCGCAGCCGCGCCGGTCCCGCCTCGGGGTCGGGGACGGCCCGGGGCGGCCGGGCGGGCGCCAGCGTGTGCATGAGGGACCGGCAGGTCCGCAGCCAGGGGCGTCCCGCCCCCTCGCGCGCCCGGGTGACGCCTCCGACCGGAGGGATCCGCAGCGTGCCGAGCACCACCCCGTCGCTGTCGTCCACCAGCAGGTCCATCCGCCGCTCCGCCCCGTCCAGCACGGCCCGCGCCGCCGCCACCGCCCCCGTGGGCACCCCCAGCGACCGGGCGAGGGAGACCGCGCCCCCCACCGGCACCAGGGACAGGGCGCAGTCGGCCAGCTCCCGCCGCCGGTGCAGCAGCGTCACCGCCCGCACCAGGGCCCGGTCGTCACCGACCACCACCGGCCGCCGCGACCCGCGCCGGGCCAGCGCCCGCGCGAACTCCTCCGGACCGTCCGGCAGACACACCTTCGTGCTCGCCGCACCCGCGCCGATCACGTCCTTCGCGATCCGGACGGACTCGCCGTCCGCCCGCCGGGCGACCGGATCGACGACCACCAGGAGCTGATCGGACGTCGCGGAGAAGATCCTGGAAGTCGCCACCTCGGCCATGCCTCGCTTCCTCGGGTAGCATCTTTGTGCAAGAGCCCCTTGCGCTATTGCGCCAGGGGCTTCGTCTATTCCGGGGCATCCGGGTCCGACGGTTGACGGCCAACGGTGGTCGCGGTGCACGCGGCGGTGATCCTCCGCGCGCGCCCCTGACCTTGGACATGCCCCGCCCGGAAGGGGTGTACGCGCGTGCCCGCACTTGTGCTGCTCGGTGCTCAGTGGGGTGACGAAGGCAAGGGAAAGGCGACGGACCTGCTCGGTGGTTCCGTCGATTATGTGGTGCGCTACCAGGGCGGCAACAACGCCGGCCACACGGTAGTCGTGGGTGACCAGAAGTACGCCCTCCACCTGCTCCCTTCCGGAATCCTGTCCCCCGGCTGCACGCCGGTCATCGGCAACGGCGTCGTCGTCGACCCGTCGGTCCTGCTCTCCGAGCTGAGCGGTCTGAACGAGCGCGGCGTCGACACGTCCAAGCTCCTGATCAGCGGAAACGCGCACATCATCACGTCGTACAACGTGACGGTGGACAAGGTGAGCGAGCGCTTCCTCGGCAAGCGCAAGATCGGCACCACGGGCCGGGGCATCGGCCCGACCTACGCCGACAAGATCAACCGCGTCGGCATCCGCGTCCAGGACCTGTACGACGAGTCGATCCTCACCCAGAAGGTCGAAGCGGCCCTCGACGTCAAGAACCAGATGCTCACCAAGTTCTACAACCGGCGCGCGATCGCCGTGGAGCAGGTGGTCGAGGAGCTGCTGGGCTACGCGGAGAAGCTCGCCCCGTACGTCGCCGACACGGTGCTGGTGCTGAACCAGGCGCTGGAGCAGGACAAGGTGGTCCTCTTCGAGGGCGGCCAGGGCACGCTGCTCGACATCGACCACGGCACGTACCCCTTCGTCACCTCGTCCAACCCGACCGCGGGCGGCGCCTGCACGGGCGCCGGCGTGGGACCGACGAAGATCAGCCGGGTCATCGGCATCCTCAAGGCGTACACGACCCGCGTCGGCGCGGGACCGTTCCCGACGGAGCTGTTCGACGAGGACGGCGAGGCGCTGCGCCGCATCGGCGGCGAGCGCGGCGTCACCACCGGCCGTGACCGCCGCTGCGGCTGGTTCGACGCGGTGATCGCCCGCTACGCCACCCGCGTCAACGGCCTCACCGACTTCTTCCTCACCAAGCTCGACGTCCTCACCGGCTGGGAGCAGATCCCGGTCTGCGTGGCCTACGAGATCGACGGCAAGCGCGTCGAGGAGCTGCCGTACTCGCAGACCGACTTCCACCACGCGAAGCCGGTCTACGAGATGCTGCCGGGCTGGAGCGAGGACATCAGCAAGGCGAAGTCCTTCTCCGACCTGCCGAAGAACGCCCAGGCCTACGTCAAGGCCCTGGAGGAGATGTCCGGCGCCCCGATCTCCGCGATCGGCGTGGGCCCGGGCCGGGACGAGACGATCGAGATCAACTCGTTCCTGTAGAGCCACGCGCACCGGCCGCCGGCGCCCCTCACGGAGGGACGCCGGCGGTTCCGTCCCCGGAGGGACGCCGGGGCGGGGCGGCCCCCGCCAGGGACCGGACGAACCGGGGAAGGGGCGCTCCGAGCCGCGCCGGCGCTCAGCTGAAGACGATCATCGATCCCTGCGCCAGGCTCCGGGTCGCCGCCGCGTGCAGGCCCAGCCACACGTGGCGTTCACGGGCGAAGGGGCTGGGGTCGTACGGGGCCGGGACGGCCGGCTCCTCCAACTCGGTCGGGTGGCGCGGGGGTTCGGGCGCGGCCGGGGGGTTCATCGGGTCGATGCCGAGGGCCGGGGCGACCAGTTCCAGCTCCCGCAGCAGCGCGTGGGAGGAGCCCAGAGGGCCGCCGCCCGCGAGGAGTTCGTCGTTGGCGAGGGGGTGCGGGAAGTCGACGGGGACGTACGCGCCCGCGTGGTCGTAGTGCCAGACCAGGTGGGACTGCTGGGCCGTCGCCTCGAACATCTCCAGCAACTGCTCGTAGTCGCCGCCCAGTTCGTCCACCGGCGTGACCGGAAGCCCGCACACCTGGAGCAGGTGCGCCCGTCGCAGGAAGTGCAGCGCGTCGTAGTCGAAACCCGCGACCGGGGCCACCTCACCGGACAGTCCCGGCATGTACTGGTACACCGGCACCGGTGGCAGGCCGGCCTCGGCGAGCACCGCGTTGTACTGCGCGAGTTCCTCGGCGAACGGGTTGTCGGGCGTGTGGCACAGCACGTCGACGAGCGGTACCAGCCACAGGTCACAGGCCAAGGGGGGCTCCTCACACAGCACGGTCGTCGGGAGGGTGGTCACGGTCGGGGAAGCGTACCGGCGCCCGGTGCGGGCGGCTCCTCCCGTGCGGACCCCGGTGCAGGTCCCTTACCCATCCCGCCCTCCGTCAGCCCCTCCATGAGGGAGAGCGCGTGGGCGTCGTACGACTCGACGATCGCGCGGGCCGCGTCGATGTCACGGCGCGACAGGGCGTCGACCAGGCCGGTGTGGTCGGCCCACAGGCGTCCGCGCGGATCGGGCAGCCGCCGCAGACACTGCACCACGCACACCCAGGTCTGGACGCGCAGCCGGTGCAGGAAGTCGGTGAGGTACGGGTTGCCGAACACGGATCCGAGCTCGCGCCAGAAGCGCAGGTCGTAGCCGATCAGCACGGTGACCTCGCCGGAGAGGGCGGCCCGCTGCGCCTCCTCGCCGCGCCTGCGCACCCCGGCGAGGGCGGCGGCGATCCGGGGCTCGTCCGGCCGGAGATGGGACAGGTGGCCGCCGGTCAGCGCGTGGAACATGCCGTCGGTCACCAGGGCGCGGGCCTCGACCATGCCCCGGAAGTCGTCGACGGAGTACGCGTGGACCCGGAAGCCCCGGTGCTGGTCGGCGTCGAGCAGCTCCTGCGCCGACAGGTCGACCAGCGCCTCCCGGACGGGGGTCGCGGACACGCCGTACTGCTCGGCGATCTCCTTGACGGTGAACTCCTGCCCCGGCTGGAGCCGCCCGGCCAGCACCTCGTCACGGAGCGCGTCCGCGATCTGCTGCCGCAGGGTGCTGCGGGTCACGGCGCCGCTGCCGATGAAGCCGGGCATGGTCGGGGCGTCTCCCTCGTCGCGTTCGAACGGCGTGCCCGCGGATGTCCGCGGGCACGCCACCTTACGCGTTCGGACCGGCCCCGGGGTGTTCGAACGGGCGGCGCGGGGACCGCCCCGCGCCGCCCGTGCCGGTCCCCGGACGCGGTTACTCCACGTAGCCGTCCGCCACCGTCAGGGCCGCGTCCAGCGCCGCCAGCCCTTCCTTCAGCTCCGCCTCGCTCGCGGTGCACGGCGGCACCACGTGCGTGCGGTTCATGTTCACGAAGGGCCAGATGCCGGCCTCCTTCGCGGCGGCGGCGAAGGCCGCCATCGGGGCGTTCGCCTCACCGGTCGCGTTGTACGGCACCAGCGGCTCGCGGGTCTCCCGGTCGCGCACCAGTTCCAGCGCCCAGAACATGCCGGTCCCGCGGACCTCGCCGACGCTCGGGTGCCGCTCGGCCAGCTCCCGCAGCCCGGGGCCGACGACGGAGGCGCCGAGCGTCGCCGCGTTCTCCACGACGCCCTCCTCCTCCATCACACGGATCGTCGCGACGGCGGCCGCGCAGGCCAGCGGGTGCCCCGAGTAGGTCAGCCCACCCGGGTAGGGCCGCTTGCCGAACGTGTCGGCGATCGCCCCGGAGATCGCGACGCCGCCCAGCGGCACGTACCCGGAGTTCACGCCCTTCGCGAAGGTCATCAGGTCCGGGACGACGTCGTACAGGTCCGCCGCGAACCACGTGCCGGTCCGCCCGAACCCGGCCATGACCTCGTCGAGGACGAGCACGATCCCGTACGTGTCGCAGATCTCGCGCACGCCCGCGAGGTAACCGGCGGGCGGCGGCATGATGCCCGCCGTCCCCGGGATCGTCTCCAGGACGACCGCGGCGACGGTCGAGGGGCCCTCGAAGGCGATCGTCGTCTCCAGGTGCTCGAGCGCCCGCGCGCACTCCTGCTCCTCGGTCTCGGCGTAGAAGCGGGAGCGGTACAGGAACGGGGCCCAGAAGTGCACCACCCCGGCCGTGCCGCTGTCGGAGGCCCAGCGGCGCGGGTCACCGGTGACGTTGACCGCCTGCTGGGTGCCGCCGTGGTACGAGCGGTACGCGGAGAGCACCTTGGGGCGTCCGGTGTGCAGCCGCGCCATGCGCAGGGCGTGCTCCACGGCGTCGGCGCCGCCGTTGGTGAAGAAGATCTTGTCCAGGTCCCCCGGGGTCCGCTCGGCGATCAGCCGCGCCGCCTCCGACCGCGCCTCGACGGCGAACGCGGGCGCGAACGTCGTCATCCGCGCCGCCTGTTCCTGGATCGCGGCGACGACCTTCGGGTGCTGGTAGCCGATGTTGGTGTAGACGAGCCCGCTGGTGAAGTCGAGGTAGCGCCGGCCGTCGTAGTCCCAGAAGTACGACCCCCGCGCCCCGGCGACGGCGAGCGGGTCGATGAGCTCCTGCGCGGACCAGGAGTGGAACACGTGCGCACGGTCGGCGGCCTTGACGGCGGCACCGGCCTCGGGATTCGGCTGAGGGGTCATACGGGCGAGGGTAGGCCCGGGCGGCGGGCCGACGACATCGGCGGCCTGTCTGCGGTGGAGGGCTTTCCGCGACAGGGTGTCGATGGCGGCGGTGGACGGCGGACCGCCGCAGCGCCGCACTCCCGACCCGGCCGCGGCGGGGTGCGCGGCGGCCGGCGGAGGCGTACGGAGCGACGTGCGGGGAGGCGGAACCCGTCCGCGCGGTGGAGGCGTTGGAACGTCCGTCCGTGGTGCCGGACACCCTCGGACCGCCTGTTACGGAACCGTAGAGACCGCCCGGCTCACCGGGTACCGACCCCGCACTATCCTCGGGATGTTGCTCATTGGGGGGAGGCGGCGCGGCGATGGACAAGCTCGGGCCCGGGGATCCACAGGGGATCGGGGCGTACCGGCTGCTCGCGCGGCTCGGGGCCGGCGGCATGGGGCGGGTCTACCTCGCCCGCTCCGACCGGGGACGCACCGTCGCCGTGAAGCTGGTCCGCGAGGAGCTGGCGCGGCAGGAGGAGTTCCGGGCGCGCTTCCGCCAGGAGGTGCACGCCGCGCGGCAGGTCGGCGGCGACTGGACGGCGCCGGTCCTGGACGCGGACACCGAGGCGCCCGCGCCGTGGGTCGCCACCGGGTACGTGGCCGGGCCCAGCCTGCAGCAGGTGGTCGGACACGACCACGGGGCACTGCCCGAGCGGTCGGTGCGCATCCTCGCCGCGGGCCTCGCGCACGCGCTGAAGGACATCCACGCCGCCGGCATCGTGCACCGGGACCTCAAGCCGTCCAACGTGCTCGTCACCATCGACGGTCCGCGCGTCATCGACTTCGGCATCGCGCGGGCGCTGGAGACGGTGACCGACGGCGGGCTCACCCGCACCGGGGCGCTGGTCGGCTCGCCCGGCTTCATGGCGCCCGAGCAGGTGCGCGGCGACCGCGTCACACCGGCCTGCGACGTGTTCTGCCTCGGCTCGGTGCTCGCCTACGCCGCGACCGGCACGCTCCCGTTCGGCACCGCCGGCAGCGGCGTGCACGCGCTGATGTTCCGCATCGCCCAGGAGGAGCCCGACCTGGAGCGGGTGCCCGAGGGAATCGCCGACCTCGTGCGCGACTGCCTGCGCAAGGACCCGGCGGCGCGGCCCACCCTCGACCAATGTTTTTACTGTACCCTGTTTAGTGGGCTTGGCGGGAGTCTGCGCAAATAGGGAGATACCGGAAAACAGCATGGCAAATGCCACGAAAACTAATT
>NZ_JBEORT010000114.1:0-23566 GCF_040302425.1 Streptomyces sp. NPDC126497 | reverse complement strand
GCTTCTGGACGGTCGCCGCCAGCGGCAGCCGGATCCCGTCCGCGACCTGCTCCTGGGTCTGGGCGCGGGGGAGACGGGTGCGCGCGGCGCCGGGGTGACCGATCATGGCGGCATGTCCGCGCACCCGCACGACGCCCTGCCGATCCGGCTCAACGTCGACGACAGCGACTCCCCCTCCGACGTCGTCGACGCGCTGTTCCTCGGCCGCTTCGCGACGGGCGAGCAGCCGTACTCGCACGCCGCCAACATCGACCGCGTACGCTCCGGCGCGACCCTGCTGCCCGCGAACGCGCGGGTGCTGCGGACCGCCCGGGACGACGACCGCAGCGCCACCCTGGCCGAGGGCGAGGGCTGGACGCTGCTGGTCTCCCGCTGGAGCCGGGGCGCCGACGTCACGGTCACCGCGACCAGCGCCGACCTCGCCGCGAGGATCCTGGACGAGGCCACCGACGGCGCGGCCGACGAGCCCGAACCGCAGCCGGAGAACGTCACCATGGGCTTCTGGTACGTCTCCCCGCGCCGCGGCCCGCACCGCACCACCCGGCAGATCTCGGCGGGCGCCTGGGAGGAGATCCGGCCCAACTACACGGCGCCGGTGGCGGACGCGATGGACCGTCTGATGAGGACCACCCCCGAGGACGTCTCGGGCCGGCTGCTCCTGCTGCACGGCCCGCCGGGCACCGGCAAGACCTCCGCGCTGCGCACGCTGGCCCGGTCCTGGCGGGACTGGTGCCAGGTGGACTGCGTGCTGGACCCCGAGCGGCTGTTCGGCGACGTCGGTTATCTGATGGACATCGCGATCGGCGAGGAGGACGCGACGGGCAGGAGCCGCTGGCGGCTGCTGCTCCTGGAGGACTGCGACGAGCTGATCCGCGGCGAGGCCAAGCACACCGCGGGCCAGGCCCTGTCCCGGCTGCTGAACCTGACGGACGGTCTGCTCGGCCAGGGCCGCAACGTCCTGGTCGGGGTCACCACCAACGAGGACCTGGAGCGCCTGCACCCGGCCGTGGTCCGCCCCGGCCGCTGTCTCGCCCGGATCGAGGTGGGCCGGCTGACCCGTGCCGAGGCGGTGGACTGGCTGGGCACGGAGGAGGGCGTCGGCCGCGAGGGCGCGACCCTGGCCGAGCTCTACGCCCTGCGCCGGGGTGCCTCCCCCACGTCCCTGCCGGAACCCCGCGGGAACGCGGACGCGGGCCTGTACCTGTAGCCGCGAGGACCGGCACAGGGGTGACGGCACAGCCGGCGATCACCCGTAGGCCGCACGCAGCGCGTCCCGGACGGCAGCCAGTGCCTCCTCCTCACCGAGCCCCAGGCGCCGCGCCCGCGAGGCGAAATCCTGCGCGGCGGACGCCACCTCCCGCTCCGCCGCCCCCGCCGCGGCGATCAGCGTCCCGTTGCGCCCCCGCGTCTCGATCACCCCGTCCGCCTCCAGCGCCCGGTACGCCTTGGCCACCGTGTTCGCGGCGAGCCCGAGCGTCTCGGCCAGCCCCCGCACCGTCGGCAGCCGGTACCCCACGGGCAGCGCCCCCGACCGTGCCTGCTCGGAGATCTGCGCCCGCACCTGCTCGTACGGGGGCGCGCCGTCGTCGATGTGGATCCTCAAGGTCACCGACCGATTGTCCCGCACCGCCCGGGAGAGCCGCACCCGCGGAAAATGGGAGGCGCCCCGGGCGCGTCCCCCGTAGCGTGCGCCCCCATGACCCCCACCGTCCGCGATCTTCGCCCCGACGCCCGCGCCGACCTCGAGGGCTTCGCCCGCGTCCGGCACGCCGCCCTGCCGTTCTTCCTCGTCACCCCGGACTCCCTGGCCCACGACCTGAACCGCATGCACCCCGACGCCCACTACCGTCCCCTGGTCGCGGTGGCCGACGGCGAGGTGATCGGCACGGCGCAGGTGCACCTGACCCACGAGAGCTCCGAGCCGGGCCAGGGCCACCTCAACGTGTACGTCCACCCCGGGCACACCCGCCGGGGCGCCGGGACGCTGCTGGTGCGCGCCGGCGAGGAGCACCTGGCCGCGCACGGGGCGACCAGGCTCTTCTCCTGGGTGCTGGACGAGCCGGGCAACCGCGCCTTCGCCGAGGCGCACGGCTACCGGGCGGGCCGCTCCGCCCACTTCCTGCGCCTGGACCTGGTCAGCGGCGCCCTCCCGCCGTTGCAGGACCCGCCGCCGGGCGTGGAGCTGCGCCCGGGCTCGGACTTCGCCGACGACCCGCGCCCGCTGTTCGAGCTGGACGCGGAGACGACGGCGGACGAGCCCAGTGACGTGGACCACCAGTTCACCGACTACGAGGCCTGGCTGGAGGAGACCTGGCGGCACCCGCTGCTCAGCCCCGAGCTGACCACGGTGGCACTGGTCGACGGCCGCCCCGCCGCCTTCTCCGCGGCGCGCACGGACGGCGGCACCCGGTACGCCACGGTCATGACCGGCACCGCCCGCGCCCACCGGGGCCGGGGGCTGGCCAAGCTCGCCAAGAACGACTCCCTGCACCGGGCCCGCGCGGCCGGGTACACGGAGGCGTTCACGGGCAACGACACCGGGAACGGGCCGATGCTCGCGATCAACAAGTGGTTCGGTTACGAGATCTGCGCCACGGAGGTGCGGTATGTCCGCGCGCTCGGCTGACGGAGCGGCGCCGGTGGAGGTCGTCCTCGTCAAGGCGGGACGGACGAAGATCCGCTATCCGTCCGAACTGCTCGCCGACGACGGCGTCCGGGTCAGCGTGCGCGCCCCCTGGGCGGGTGACGGCGTGCGCGACTTCGGCTTCGTCCGCTTCGAACCGGGTGACGTCTTCACGGAGCACTACTGGCGCGACCGGTGGTACTCGGTGAAGGAGGTGCGCACCGCCGACGGCACCCTCAAGGGCCACTACTGCGACATCACCCGCCCGGCGGAGTTCTCCGGCGGGCGGCTGGTCGTCGAGGACCTCGACCTGGACCTGTGGGTCTCCGCGGACGGCGCGGACGTGCGGCGGCTGGACGAGGACGAGTTCGCGGCGAGCGGTCTGCTCACCACGGATCCCGGGGCGGCCGCCGCCGCGGTGGCCGCCCTCGACGAGCTGGACGCCCGGGCCCGCGGGGGCGGGCTCGGCACGCTGCTCGCCTGAGGAGCCGGGTCGGTCCGGGACCGCGGCCACCGCGTACCGCTCGTCGTCCACGTCCCCGCCTCCCGCCCCCGCGGCGCGCCGTCCCCGGACAGCCGCCCCGCCCGGGCCGCGCGGCCCGTGGTCCGGCTCCTCGTCGAAGGCGGCGGCCCGCGCGTCCCGGTCGACACCGTCCGCACCGGTCCCGTCACCGTCGTGGAAGGTCACGGCTCCGGGGTGACACCTGCCACGGACGATCGATTCGTGACAGCGGCCACAGACAGAAGGGGACCGATGAGGAACTCTCCCCCGAAAGGTCTACCTCCGTGAGAACGCGGAACCCGGTGGGCCCCGAAGGAGGCAGCCATGCGCCGTGTCACCGTGCAGAAGCCCCCGAGGAAGACGGACGCCCGCAGGGGCCGCGAGGAGGCCGAGGAGCGCCCCGCGGGACGACCCGAGGTCCGCAAGGACATCGCCCGCACCTGGTGGCCCGACGGCTGACCGTCCGGCAGCTACCTGATCCCAGCCTGAGCACTCCCTTAACGCGGCCATAAGGATCCCCCTCCGGGGCCTTGGGCAGGCGATTTCGCTGGTCCGGGGGGCTAGTTTCTGAGCCACCCCACGGGATTCACCCCACCCCGGTCCAGTGATCGCTGTCGAGGAGTTGCCGCCCCATGCCCGCACGCCGCAAGGTCGCCGTCGCCACCGCCGTCGGCCTCGTCCCGCTCGCCCTGACCGGACTGTCCGCCGCCCCGGCGTCCGCGCACGGCTCCATGGGCGACCCGGTGAGCCGGGTCGCCCAGTGCTACGCCGAGGGCCCGGAGAGCCCGCGGTCGGCGGCGTGCAGGGCGGCGGTCGCGGCCGGCGGCACCCAGGCGCTGTACGACTGGAACGGCATCCGCATCGGCGACGCCGGCGGGCGCCATCGGGAGCTCATCCCCGACGGCGAGCTGTGCAGCGCGGGCAACGAGGCGTTCAAGGGGCTCGACCTGGCCCGCGCCGACTGGCCGGCGACGAGCGTGAGCAGCGGCTCGTACACCTTCCGGTACCGCGTGACCGCCCCGCACAAGGGGACCTTCACGGTGTACATCACCAAGCCCGGCTACGACCCGTCGCAGCCCCTGGCCTGGGAGGACCTGGACCTGGCGAACCCGGTGGCGACCTCCACCGACCCGGCCGCCTCGGGCGGCTTCTACACCTTCACCGGCACCCTTCCCGAGCGCTCCGGCACGCAGCTGCTGTACGCGGTCTGGCAGCGGTCGGACAGCCCGGAGGCGTTCTACTCCTGCTCGGACGTCTCCTTCGGCGGCGGCGCGGCCCAGGCCGGCGGCGGTGGGACCGCCGGGTCCGATCCGGGCGGCGCGCCCGCGGAGGCCGCCGCCCCGGCGCCGACCGCCTCCGCCCCGTCCGAGGAGCAGATCGAGGACGGTGCCGACAGGTCGACCGTCGAGAACCACGGGCACGGCGACGACGACCCCGGCACGTCGGCGGAGCCGGCCGCGGCGGACGGCTCCGCCGCCCCCGGGGCCGGGGCCGGGGCCGACGGCACCACCGCGAACCGGCCGAAGGCCGCGGGGGCGGGCCGGAACCTCGCGGAGACCGGCGGTGACGGCAGCACCCCGTATCTGATGGCCGGCGGCGCCGCGGCGCTGGCGCTCGGCTCGGCGGCGCTGTTCGCCTCCGCGCGGCGGCGCACGGCGACCGGGCGGCACGGTCGCTGAAGGTGACCCGGGGCCCCGTCCGGCGGCTCAGGCCGGACGGGGCCCCGGCGCGCGCGTGCGCGGGGACACGTGTCAGCCGACCACGGAGGCGCAGGTGGTGGGCTCGGCGTGGGCCGGGTCGAGGGCGTTGGCCACCTCGTGGAAGACGACCCGGTCGAACAGTGCGATCGCCAGGTGCTCGGACAGGTCCAGCGGGCACAGGTCCTGGAGCAGGACGTTGCGCACGTTCGGCCCGGTCAGGTACTGGCTGCGGTAGGGCGTGACGACCTCGTCGTACCGGGTGGCGATCACGGTGTAGCGGACGCCGGGCACGGTGTCGCCGCCCGCGTTGAGCGCGGCGAGGAAGTCGGAGCCGGCGACCTGGTCGGCGAGGGCGGGGGTGGAGCCGTCCAGCAGGTCCTCCGCGCCGGGGAAGTACGGCAGCAGCCGGGTGAGGCCGCCCAGCGTGGTGCCGTGGTTGCTGGGCGCGATGCCGACCAGGGCGTTCACCTCGTCGGCTCCGCCGAGGAACGTGAGGTAGTGGCGCGGCATCATGCCGCCCTGGGAGTGGCCGACGATGTCGGTCTCGGCGGCGCCGGTCGCGGCGAGCACCCGGTCGACGTAGGCGTCGAGCTGTTCGGCGGACTCCTCGACGGGGCCGAGGCCGTGGAAGAGGGGGACGCCGGGGAGCTGCCCGTAGTCGAGGGAGAAGACGCAGTAGCCGCGGTGCTTCAGATAGGGCGCGAGGCCCAGCCAGTTGTCGACGGAGTTACCGAAGGTGCCGTGGACCAGGACGACGGGGCGGGGATGGGCGGCGGACGGCCTGCAGGACCAGTCGTTCCAGCCCGAGCGGGGCGCGGCGGCGTGGGCGGCGGTGGGGAGGGTGAGGCCCGCGGCCAGCAGCAGCGCGGCGAGGGGGCCGATCACTCGCTTCCAGGGCAGCATCGCGTGATCTCCTTGCGGTACGGGGGAAGGGTGGGGTCCTTACGCCCTGTGATCCGGATCACGAGGATGCTGTTCACCCGTCAAGTTACGGGCGAGTAGCAAAGCAGGGAAGTCGCGCGCCGGTAAAGACTTCCGGCACCGACCGGCGGCGCACCCGCACGTGACGCGGCGTCACCACACGGGGCGGATCGGCCCGTCGGGCGCGATGCGCAGCAGCTTCCGCGCCAGCTCGCGCACCTCCGCCTCCCCCAGCACCTCGCCCCAGGCCCGTACGGCCTCCGCCGCCGCCTCGTCGGCCGCCCGGGTGCAGGCCCGTCCCGCCTCGGTCAGCACGACCAGCCGGGCCCGCGCGTCCTCGGGGTGCGGGCGCCGCTCGGCGTACCCCTTGCGCACCAGTTCGTCGACGAGCTGGCTCGCGGCCTGCTTGGTCACTCCGAGGTGGACCGCGAGGTCGGTGACCGTCGCGCCGTCCGGGACGAGCCGGGTGAAGGCGAAGCCGTGCGCGGGCCGCATCCCCTCGAAGCCGCGGGCGACCACCCCGTCGTGGATGCGCCGGGTGAGCTCGCCGGCGGCGGCGAGCAGGGCGGCGGACAGGGCGGCGGCCTCGGAGTTCTGCACGGGGAGATTCAAGCACCTTGACGAAACGGTCAAGCTGCTTGACCATATGGTCAATCCACTTGACCATCCGAGGAGACCGTCATGCCCGTCGTCCGCCCGTCCGACGCCGTCGTCCACGAGATGCACGGCGCCCGCTTCCTCTCGTACGCCGCCCCTTCGAGCGGCAGCGAGGAGCTGTGCGCCTGGCGGGGCGAGATTCCCGCCGGCACCAGGGCGCCCGCGCACGCCGTCAACCGGGAGGAGGTCTTCCACCTGCTCGCCGGAGAACTGCTGATCACCCTCGACGGCACCGCCCACCGGGTCACCGCAGGCGACACGGTGGTCGTCAACCCCGGCGCGACCCTCGCCGTCGAGAACCCGACCACCGAGGTCGCCGTCTCCTGGGTCACCACCTCCCACGGCCTGGAGGCGACCCTGACCGACGGCACGCGCATCGTGCCGCCGTGGGCCCGCTGAGACCGGCACGGCGCCCGCGGACACGCGTACGGCCCGCCCCCTGCGCGCGGAGGGGGCGGGCCGTCGTACGGGGCGGGTTCAGCCGATCCGGGTGCCGGTCGCCGAGAGGGCCTCCGTCACCGGCTGGAAGAAGGTCGTACCGCCCGAGGTGCAGTCGCCGCTGCCGCCGGAGGTGAGGCCGACCGCCTTGTCGCCGGAGAAGAGCGAGCCGCCGCTGTCGCCGGGCTCGGCGCAGACCGTGGTCTGGATCAGGCCGTTGACGACGTCGCCGTTGCCGTAGTTCACGGTGGCGTCCAGACCGGTGACCGTGCCGGAGTGCACCTGGGTCGTGGAGCCGCTGCGGGTGACCCGCATGCCGACGGTGGCCTCGGCGGCGCCGGAGATCGGCTGCGTGGAGCCGTCGTAGAGGTTCACCTCGCTCGGGTGGGCCACGTCGGCGGTGTACTTGACCAGGCCGTAGTCGTCGCCCGGGAAGCTGGAGTCCGCGTTCTCGCCGATCACCTCGCCCGAGGAGTCCGACCAGGTGGAGATCCCCTCGGTGCAGTGCCCGGCGGTGAGGAAGTGCGGCTCGCCGCCCTTGGTCACGTTGAAGCCGAGCGAGCAGCGTCCGCCGTTGCCGGTGATGGCGTCGCCGCCCGCCGCGAAGGGCCTGTACTCGCCCTCGGTGCGCTGCAGTTCGGCCTTGGCGCCCAGCCCGTCGACGACCTTCGTCAGCTTGGCCCACTCGGCCCCGGAGACCGTGCGGTCCGCGGTGACGACGACCTTGTTGGTGGTCGGGTCGGTCACCCAGGCGGTGCCCGGGATGGTGGCGTCCTGCTCGAGGGTGGCGCGCGCGCTCTTCAGCTCGGCGAGGGAGTTCGCCACGACTCTCGCCCTGGCGCCGGCCGACTCGACGGTCTCGGCCGCCGCCTCGTCGAGCACGTTCACCACGAGGGACTTGCTCTTCGCGTCGTAGTACGTTCCCGCGGCGTCGGCGCCCAGGTCCCGGGCGAGCGTCGAGGCGAGCTTTCCGGCCGCTCCGGCCGAGAGGGTCCGGGGCGCGGAGTCCGCCGGGACCTCGCTGGCGTTCGCAGTCTGGAAGGTGACCGCGCCGGCGGCCAGTGCGGCGATGCCCGCACCCGCCACGGCCACACGTCGCCGGGGTATGCGTCGGTGCTTCAACTCACGTCCTCCTGTGGGGGGCCGGCCCGGGAGATTGTGGGGACCTCACCGGACCGGAAGGTGCACGGCCACGGGGTCGGCGTACGAGAAAAGCCACGCCCGTGCCGGTCGAACGGCGCCCACTCTTCCGAACCCCGCGGGGAGCACACAAGGTCGACTTCCGGACGCGCGCACGGCAACGGCCGTCCGTCCCCTATGTCCTGACAGATCATGGACACGCGGGACGGTTCGCACTGCAAACGCTACGGGGGAGTAACCGAGGGTGCGGTCCACGGGGGACGGGCGTGGCTTGAATTCGCCCCTCGTGGCTCGGATCCGCTCCGCCGGCGGCCCGTGCCCGGACAAGGGCGAGCCCCCGCACGGCGGTCGCGTGCGGGGGCTCGTGGTGCTGCCGGCTGCGAGGGGATCCACGGGACCGGTGGTGCCGGCCGGTCCCGGTGGGCCGCTCTAGTAGACGCTGACCCCGTAGGCGCTCAGGGCCTCCGTCACCGGCTGGAAGAACGTCGTACCGCCGGAGGAGCAGTTGCCGCTGCCGCCGGAGGTCAGACCGTACGCGGTGCCGTTGCTGCCGTAGAGCGCGCCGCCGGAGTCACCGGGCTCGGCGCAGACCGTGGTCTGGATGAGGCCGGAGACGACGTCGCCGCCGCCGTAGTTGACGGTGGCGTTCAGGGCGGTGACCCGGCCGCTGTGGGTGCCGGTGGTGGAACCGTCGCGGATGACGGTGGTGCCCACGCTCGGGGTGGCCGCGCGGGTGATGTCCACGCCGTTCGCGGTGCCGGGCCGGCTGACGGACCCGGTGTACCGGACGATGCCGTAGTCGTTGCCCGGGAAGCTGGAGCCGGCCGTCGTGCCGATGGCCGTGGTGCGCCCGGAGTTGGAGTACCAGGTGCCCGCGCCGTCGGTGCAGTGACCGGCGGTCAGGAAGTACTCGACGCCACTGCTGTTGCGGACGTTGAAGCCGAGGGAGCAGCGCCAGCTGCTCGCGTAGATGGCGTCGCCGCCCTGGATGAGCTTGGTGATCTTGCCCGGGGTGCGCTTGACGGTGATCGCGCCGGCCTCGTCCCCGGCCTGCCGCTTGATCTTGTCGATCTCGGCCTGGGAGACGGTGCTGTCCACGGTCAGGAGCACCCGGTTGGTCTTGCTGTCGACGGCCCAGGCGGTGCCCGGGACGTCGGCCTTCAGCACCGAGCCGCTGACGCTCTTGAGTTCGGCGGAGCTGAAGGCGGTGGGGGTGTCGGACGCGTTCGCGCTGGGGACCGCGATCGCTGCGGCGGCCACGAGGCCGGTGGATACGGCGATCAGCCGAGTCCGTCTCGAGATGCCGCTGCGGGGGGTGGTGCGCTTGATCCTCACTTCTCGTTCCTCCACAAAGGAAGTAGGGGGCCCTCGTGGGGTTGTGGGCCCGGTGAGGCGCAGCCAGGGAGTCGGGCGCCCGGATTCCGAACACGCCGTGCCCCTGACAAGCGCTGTGGGCGAGTATTCGGCCGACCGACCGTTCGGCGCAAGGGTGCCTTTTGGCCGTCAACCTTTGAACCATCTAGGAGTTTTGGTCCGCCCGTGCGATCGCGTTACCCGTGGTCACACCCACGCCACGGCAGGCCGAACAGCCGTGCGGTGTCCGGAATTCGCCCTTCCGGACACCGCACGGCCCGGTCAGCAGTCACAGCCGCAGCCGTCGCAGCAGCCGTCCTCCCCACAGCAGTTGCAGCACTCGCAGCAGTTGCAGCAGTCGCCGCACCCACTGCAGTCGCAGTTGGCGCAGGGCCCCTGCTTGGGTTCGCGGGTCCAGGGGTCCTCGTAGGTGCCGCAGCACAGTTGGCAGGTGCAGGCGAGTCCCAGCCACACGGCGCAGCCGGCCAGCAGCCCGCGCCGGTCGCGGCGCGGCGGCTCGGGGGGCAGTGGACCGCCGGGGGTGCCGGGGGGCGCGTAGGGGCCGGCTCCGTGGGCACAGGAGACCGTACCGAAGGCACGACGGACGGAGTTGGGCAGTTCATGGACGAGCAGCCGGTGCGCGAGACCCCCGTCGGTGAACTCCACCTCGCGCAGCGCGAGCCGGATGCCGTGCACCGCGTCGTCGGCGAGCCGGCGGGCCTCCTCCAGCGGGGTCCCGGTGGCGGTGAGCGGGTTCCAGGCGCCCGACGCGGCGTCGGCCTCCCGGTCCTCCACGGCGTCCAGCAGGTGCGCGAGGCGCCCGAAGAGGCGCCCGGCCTCCGCGAGCGGTACGGCGTTGCCCGGGCGGCCGGCGAGCACCGCGGTGTGCGCGAAGGCGGCGGCCGTCGCGGTCTCGGTCGGCTCGGTGACGGCGAGGAGCGGGGTGCCGGGCCCGGCGAGGGCCTCGACGCCGGCCTGCCGGTCCACGGCGTCGAGCAGGACGGCGGTGTCGAATCCGAGGTCCGAACCGGTCCGCGCCCCCGCCTGGTCCCAGCGCGCCGCCACCCGGCGCGCGGCGAGCGCGACCGGCCGCCGCGCCAGCATCCCGTCGCCGTCGGCGACGTGGTCGCGCACCTTGGCGGAGGCCAGCACGAGGGAGACGGCCGCCGCGAGCCGCGCGCCCTCGCCGTGGGCGACGGACGCGGTGCGCATGCCGCGCAGCGGGCACGGCCCCGCGGTGCGCCGTCCCGCGCCGGCGCCCACGGACTGAGCCTCCGTCAGCACCGATATGAGGAGTCCGTCGTAGTTGGTGACGATCCGCGCGAACTGCCCGTGGTCCCCGCGCAGCGCGAGGCACAGCCCGCACAGATGGGCCGTCCACTGGGCGGTGAGCTTCTCCCCGAGCCGGTGCCGACACGGCCTGACCATTCCGAACACGCTGTTCCCCCGTGCGCTTGTACGACGCTGAGCGGCGGCATCGTATCGGTCCCGGTCTTCACCCGTACGCGCCCTTCCTCACCCGTACGCCGGGAAGAATCATATTTCACTCCCAGTCAGCAGCCGTTTGCGCCAGGACCCTTGGGAAACCAGGACTCTCGACGGATCAGCTGTGCACCAGTACCGTCACAAACCCCCCGCGCGGCGTCTATCCACTTGGCGCGACGTCCGCATCATGGACGACCATAGGGATGCGGAAAGACGAGAAAGACCGCTGTGAGAGGAGGCGTCCATGGGATCGGTACGCAAGGCGAGTGCCTGGCTTGGCCTCGTCGACGACAACGAAGACGAGCGTTATTACGACGACGACTACTCCGACGGGACCGAGCCCGGCGAGGCCTGGGTCACCGATCCGCGGGTCAGGGTGGCCGCGGACGTCGCCGAGGAGAGGGGCCGCCGGATCGGCACGGTCACCCCGGACAGCTTCCGGGACGCCCGCGCCATCGGCGAGCTGTTCCGCGAGGGCGTCCCCGTCATCATGAACCTCACGGCCATGGACGCCGGTGACGCCAAGCGCGTCGTCGACTTCGCCGCGGGCCTGATCTTCGGTCTGCGCGGCTCCATCGAGCGGGTGTCGAACCGGGTGTTCCTGCTCAGCCCGGCCGACACCGAGGTCGTCAGCGGTGATCCGGCCGCGCACCGGTCGGACGGCTTCTTCAACCAGAGCTGAGGCGGGGCCGCACACCGGTCCCGCCTCCCCGGAGGCTCACCGGAAGGCGTCGAGTCCGGTGAGCGCCTTGCCCAGCACGAGCTGGTGCATCTCCACGGTGCCCTCGTAGGTGAGCACCGATTCCAGATTGGTCGCGTGCCGCATCACCGGGTACTCGAGCGAGATCCCGTTGGCGCCGAGGACCGTGCGGGCCGTACGGCAGATGTCGATGGCCTCGCGGACGTTGTTGAGCTTGCCGAAGCTGACCTGCTCGGGACGCAGGCGGCCGGCGTCCATGCGCCGTCCCAGGTGGTGGGCGAGCAGGATCCCCTTGTGCAGTTCGACCGCCATGTCGGCGAGCTTGGCCTGGGTCAGCTGGAAACCCCCGATGGGCCGGCCGAACTGCTCCCGCGACGTCGCGTAGTCGACCGCCGCCTCGAAGGAGCTCCGCGCGGCCCCCATCGCGCCCCAGACGATCCCGTACCGGGCGTGCGAGAGGCAGCTGAGCGGACCCTTGAGACCGGTCACCCCGGGCAGGACGGCGTCGGCGGGCAGCCGTACGTCGTCCATGACCAGCTCGCTGGTGACGGAGGCGCGCAGGGACCACTTGTGCTTGATCTCCGGCGCCGAGAAACCGGCGCTGTCGGTGGGCACGGCGAAGCCGCGGATCCCCTCCTCGGTCTGCGCCCACACCACGGCCACCCCGGCCACGGAGCCGTTGGTGATCCACATCTTGCGTCCGTTGAGCACCCAGTCGGTGCCGTCCTTCTTGGCGTACGTGCGCATCGAGGCGGGGTCGGAGCCGTGGTCGGGTTCGGTGAGCCCGAAGCAGCCGATGAGCTCGCCGGAGGCCATCCGCGGCAGCCACCGCCGCTTCTGCTCCTCGCTGCCGAAGCGGTGGAGGGCGTACATGGCGAGCGATCCCTGCACGGAGACCAGGGAGCGGATCCCGGAGTCGGCCGCCTCCAGCTCCAGACAGGCGAGCCCGTACTGCACGGCGCTCGCGCCCGCGCAGCCGTACCCCTCGAGGGACATGCCGAGCGCGCCGAGCGCGCCGAGTTCCCGGGCCAGCTCCCGGACGCCGGGCAGCTCCCCCTTCTCGTACCAGTCGGCGACGTACGGCAGCACGCGGTCGGCCGCCCAGGCGCGCACGGTGTCCCGGACGGCCAGGTCCTCCGGCTCCAGCAGGTCGTCGAGACCGAGGGGGTCGGCGGGGTCGAAGGGGGGCAGCTTCGCGGACGCGGACATGGGGCATCCTCCGGGGCGGGTCCGGGACATCGACCAGCGGTGCCGGTCACGGCTCGGGGCGACGTTACGACGCGGTCTCCCGCACGTCCACCCTGGCCGGGGCGGGGTACGGCTCACGCCTTCAGCTCGGGGACCCGGCGCCCGGTGGCCTCCCGCGGCGCGGGCACCTCCACGACCGGGGGCTCGCACTGCATGGTCCGGGGCAGTCTGAGCGCCATCGCCGCGCCGAGCAGCAGCAGACCCGCGCTCACCAGCAGCGTCACGTGCAGCCCGTGCACGAAGGAGTGGCGCGCCGCGTCGCGCAGGGCGGCCCCGGCGGGCCCGCCGAGCCGGTCGGCCACCTCGTAGGCCTCCCCCAGCGAGTGCGAGGCCGCCGAGGAAGCCGTCGCGGGCACCCCGGGTATGCCGGCGAGACCGGGCGCATAGGCCGCGTTCATCACACTGCCGAGGAGGGCGATCCCGATGCCGGCGCCCAGCTGGTAGGAGGTCTCGCCGATCGCCGCCGCCCCGCCGGCCCGGTCCGCCGGAGCCTCGCTGAGCATCGACTCGTAGGCCCCGAACAGGGTGGTCTCCAGACCGAAGCCGAGCAGGACGAAACCGGTCAGCAGCAGCGGCCAGTCGTCCTGTGCGCCCATCGCGGTCAGGACCACCACCGCGGCGGCCGTCAGGCAGAACCCCGAGCAGACCATGCGGCGCGGTCCGCACCGGCGCAGCATCCGCGCGCCCGCCAGGCCGGCCGCCATCGCCGCGATCGTCAGCGGCAGCAGGCGCAGCCCGGTCTCCAGCGGGGAGAGTCCGAGGACGAGCTGGAGGTACTGGGCCGCGATCAGCTCGAGGCCCACCAGGGCGAGCATCGCCAGCACGATGCACCCCACCGACGTGCTGAACGCCGGCCGGGCGAACATCCTCAGGTCGACCAGCGGATGCGCCCGGCGCCGCTGCCTGCGCACGAAGGCGGCCAGCAGTCCGGCGCCCACGAGCAGCGGCAGCACGGTCCCCGCACCGGCGACGGAGCCGCCGCCGAGCCGCTTCACACCGAGGACCAGCGCGAACAGCCCGGCGGCGGCCATCAGCGCACCGGCCACGTCCCAGGGGCCGTCGCCGTCCCCCTTCGACTCGGGCAGCAGGAGCCGCCCGACCGGGAGGCTGACCAGCATCAGCGGGATGTTGACCAGGAACACCGAGCCCCACCAGAAGTGCTCCAGCAGGAAGCCGCCGAGCAGCGGGCCGACCGCCGCGCCCACGGCGGCGACCGCGCTCCAGATCCCGATGGCCAGGGCCCGCTCGCGCCGGTCCGGGAAGACCTGGCGCAGCAGCGACAGCGTCGCCGGCATGATCATCGCGCCGCCGACGCCGAGCAGCGCCCGCGCCGCGATCAGCACCTGGGCGTCGTCCGCGAGGGCCGCCGCGCCGGAGGCGACGCCGAACAGGGCGTAGCCGAGCAGCAGGACGCGTCTGCGGCCGACCCGGTCGCCCAGGGTGCCGAAGAGGATCAGCAGCGAGGCGCAGACCAGGGGGTAGGAGTCGACGATCCAGAGCAGTTCCACCGCGCCGGGCCTGAGGTCCTCCGTGACGGCGGGGACCGCCACGTGCAGCACGGTGGCGTCGACGGCGACCAGCAGCAGGCTGACGCAGAGGACGACGAGCACCACCCAGCGGTTGGCACCGGCCCCGGCCGCCCTACGGCGCAGCGCGGCGGCCGTGGTCGTCCCGGACATGTACGTACCTCCCAGATGTTCCCTCGCGCTCGGCGGGCTCACGGGGGCGGGGATTCCCCCGTGACTCGGCCGGGGAGGAGCGGTGGTCCCCGGCCCGCGCAGCGAACGGCGAGTGACACGCAGGGTACGCGAGTGGGAGCCGGGATCGAGTGGCGGGCCTCTCACAGTCCCGGCGGATCGGTGTGGCGTACACCACTCCCCCGTCGGGGCCCCGCGTCCGCCGGGCGGGCGGGTTCCGCGGCGGGTCGATAATCGGGCGCGTGAACGATCTCGACGTGCGCGTCGCCCCGGCGCGGCCCGGAGCACTGCGCCGGGCCGCGCCGGCGCTCCTCGGGTACGCCGCCGTGCGTGCCCTGGGCCTGGTCGTGCTGGCCCTGTGGAGCGAGGCGCGCGGCAAGGACGCGTACACCCTGCTGACCGCCCGCTGGGACGCGCTCTGGTACACGGGGGTCGCCGAGTCCGGGTACGGCCACGAGGTGCGGCTGCCGGGCGGGGAGGTCCACTCCGACCTGGCGTTCTTCCCGCTGCTGCCGTGGCTGGAGCGGCTGGTGGCGGCGGTGTCCCCGCTGTCGTACGCCGACGGGGGCTTCGTGGTGAGCCTGTTCGCCTCGCTCGCGGCGGCCTGGGGGATCTTCGCGGTGGCCGACCACGTGCACGGGCGCCGGGCCGCGGTGTGCGCGGTGCTGCTGTGGGCGGTGCTGCCGGTCGGGATCGTGCAGTCGATGGCGTACAGCGAGTCCCTGTTCACCGCGCTCGCCGCGTGGTCGCTGTACGCCGTGCTGACGGGGCGCTGGGTGGCGGCGGGCGTGCTGGCGGGCCTGGCGGGGCTGACCCGCCCGGTGGGGCTGGCGGTGGTCGCGGCGGTGTGGGCGGCGGGCACCGCCTCGTTCCTGCGGGACCGGGGCGCGGCGCGGGACCGGGCGTCGACCGTGCGGGACCGCACCTCTTTCGCGCGGGACCGCAGCGCGGTGCCGGTGGACGGCGCGCGGGCCGGGGAACGCGCCGGCGCTTCCGTGACCGCCCGGCGCGTCTCGGTATTGGAGAGCGCCCACCGCATTCCGGGTGCACCCGGAATGCGCCTGCGCCGGGCGCTCGGCATGCTCCTCGCGCCCCTGGGAACCGCCGGTTACGTCCTGTGGGTCGGGCGGCGGACCGGAGACGGGCCGCTGGGATACCTCGACGTGCAGGCCGGCTGGCGGAACGGCTTCGACGGGGGCTACGCCTTCGCCCGTTTCGTCGCCGGGAGGTTCTCCTCGCTCCCGTCCGTCCCGGCGGGGCTCGGGCTGCTGATCGGCGTCGGACTCGTGGTGGGGCTGTACGCCCTCTGCGTGCGGCGGCGCCAGCCGCTCCCCCTGCTGGTGTACGCCGGGGTCGTCACCGCGCTCGCCCTGTGCGCGTCGAGCTACTTCGGCTCCAAGCCGCGGCTGCTGCTGCCCGCCTTCCCCCTGCTGCTGCCCCTCGCCCCGGCCCTGGCCCGGGCCCGCACGTCCAGGTCCGCGCTGGTCGTGGGGGTTCTCGCGGCGGCCTCGGCGGTGTACGGGGCCCTCTGGCTGAACGGCTCCGGTCCGCCCTGACCCGCCCGTACGGCCGGTGAGCGCCGGGGAAATTCCACGCCAGCCCCCGGTGAACGAATTCAAAAACGCGATAAAGCCCCGTCCCGGAATGATCAAAGGAATTGAAGTCCGCAGCAACCGGGGTTCGGGGATTCGCCGGAAATAGAGGCCCGCCTGAGAGGAATGCCACATCACATCGTCATCACAAAGAGGCTGATTCGGCAGGGTCCCGCACTCACTCGCTGTAACGTCGATTGGGTGCGTACCGAACGGAAGCCCACCCGTCTGGACCGGGTGTTCGCGAGGCTGGATCGTGAGCCGGAACGACCGGCCCACATCGGCGTGCCGCGAATGAGCCGGCACCGGGTGGTGCTGTTCGGCGCCACCCTGGCCTTCTATCTGGCGATCGTGTGGGCCGTGCTGATCACCTCCTGGCTGGTCCGGCTGGACTGGCAGGTGATGTTCTTCCGCCCCTACCAGCAGTGGTCCGAGATCCACGCCTTCGTCGACTACTACGTGGTGCTCGGCCAGCGCGGTCCGACCGCCGTGATGGTGGCGGCCTGGCTGGGCTGGCGCTCCTGGCGGCAGCACACCCTGCGCCCGCTGCTCGCCCTCGGCGTCTCCCTGCTGCTGCTCAACGTCACCGTGGGGGCCGCGAAGTACGGCATGGGGCGCCTCGGACCGCACTACGCGACCGAGATCGGCTCGAACGAGATGTGGCTCGGCGGCGACATATTTCCCAGCGGCCACACCGCCAACGCCGTGGTGACCTGGGGAATCCTGGCCTATCTGGCCTCCACCCCGAGGGCCCGCCGCTGGCTGTCCGCGTTGTCGGCCGTGACCTCGCTCGGTGTGGGGCTGTCCACCGTCTACATCGGGACGCACTGGCTGAGCGACGTGCTCCTGGGCTGGGTCGCCGGCCTGCTGATCCTGCTGGCACTGCCCTGGTTCGAGCCGACGATCGCCCGCGCGGAGGCGCGGATCCTCGCCCTGCGCGCCCGCCGGCGGACGCGTGGGGGAGGCACCGCGGCGGCCGGTCCGCTCGGGCGGCCCGTCGTGCTCGAGCCGCTCGCCGACCGCGCGGAGACGGCTCCCGAGCCGGTTCCGGCGGGGCGCCCGGCCCCCCGGTCGCCCGCCTATCTGGCGCCGGGGCCGCACACGACGCGCGCGGAGCGCTCCCCCGTCACCCCGGCGGGCAGCCGCCGCCCGCCGCACCCGGAGCGCCACCCGCGCGGTACGACGTCGGTGACGCGCCCCTGACGGACGGCACGGCGTCCGGCACCCGACACCACGGCCCCGGTCCCGGCACGGGACCGGGGCCGCCGTCGTGCGTCACCCCTTCCAGGCCCGCGCCACCAGACCGTTCCTGACCTCGAAGTTCAGTCGGCCCACGCGGTACTCCATGCTGATGATCGTCCCCGGCGGCAGCGCCCGCACCGTCGACCAGCCGCGCTCGCGCGCGAGGCGCTCGGCCCGGTCCGCGGCGAGGCCGACGTAGGCGTCCGGACTGTCGTGGGGTTCCGTGGAAGGTGTCGGAATGGGTGCCATACGGTCACGCTATGCCCTGACCCGGGAGCGGGGAAGCCGGAACCGGGAACACCCGTCCGGATCCCCCGGCGGTCACACTTCTGTCACAGGATCACGACAGACGTCCGGGACGCCGAGCGTCACCCGAACGGGCGATCCGATACGTCTTCCCCGGGCATTCGAACGTAATTCCCGCGTGTCACACCGCGGCCGCGATTGGCTCCGGCGGAAAGTGCCGGGAGAAGCGCTTCCGGGACTCCATTCCTTTTCCGCCGCCGCGCACGACCGCACGAGCCGCACGCACAGAAAACACGCGTTTTCATCACATGATCCGCCACGTCCTCCGTCGGAGGCCCGCAGGGGCGAGCGTCATGGCGTGGACCCGGAGTACAGGTGGCGCGGGCTCCCGGCGGGGCCCGGCGCGCGAGAGGCGAAGGGATGAGCGATGGGGACGCGGACCGTCCAGGCGGCGGCACGACCGGCGCGCCGGCAGCGGCGCGGACGGCTGGTGATCGACTGGCTGACCACCACCGACCACAAGAGGATCGGCCACCTCTACCTGATCACGTCGTTCGTGTTCTTCCTGGTCGCCGGCGTGATGGCGCTGCTGATGCGCGCCGAACTGGCCCGGCCCGGTCTGCAGCTCGTCGACAACCAGCAGTTCAACCAGATGTTCACCCTGCACGGCACGATCATGCTGCTGCTGTTCGCCACGCCCAGCTTCGCGGGGTTCGCCAACGAGCTGATGCCGCTGCAGATCGGGGCGCCCGACGTGGCCTTCCCGCGGCTGAACATGCTCTCGTACTGGCTGTTCCTCTTCGGCGGGCTGATCGTGCTCGGTTCGCTGCTGGTGACCGGGGGCCCGGCCGCCTTCGGCTGGTTCGCCTACGCGCCGCTGAACAGCATGGAGCACTCCCCCGGCCTCGGCCCGGACCTGTGGATCATGGGTCTGGCGCTGTCCGGTTTCGGCACCATCCTCGGCGCGGTCAACTTCATCACCACCATCGTCGGGATGCGCGCCCCCGGGATGACGATGTTCCGGATGCCGCTGTTCACCTGGAACACGCTGTTCACGTCGATCCTGATCCTGCTGGCGTTCCCGGTGCTGGCGGCGGCGCTGCTGGTGCTGGAGGCGGACCGGCGGTTCGGCTCACAGGTCTTCGAGGCCGCGGGCGGCGGGGCGCTGCTGTGGCAGCACCTGTTCTGGTTCTTCGGCCATCCCGAGGTCTACATCATCGCGCTGCCGTTCTTCGGCATCGTCACGGAGATCATCCCGGTCTTCAGCCGCAAGCCGCTGTTCGGCTACCTGACACTGGTGGGCGCCACCATGGCCATCACCGGCCTGTCCGTGGTGGTGTGGGCGCACCACATGTTCGCCACCGGCGCGGTCCTGCTGCCCTTCTTCTCCTTCATGAGCTTCCTGATCGCGGTGCCGACGGGCGTGAAGTTCTTCAACTGGACCGGCACCATGATCAAGGGCTCGCTGTCCTTCGAGACGCCCATGCTGTGGGCCACCGGGTTCCTGGTGTCGTTCCTGTTCGGCGGTCTGACCGGGGTGCTGCTGGCCTCGCCGCCGCTGGACTTCCACGTGACGGACTCGTACTTCGTCGTCGCGCACTTCCACTACGTGGTCTTCGGCACCGTCGTCTTCGCGACCTTCGCCGGGTTCTACTTCTGGTGGCCCAAGTTCACCGGGAGGATGCTCGACGAACGCCTCGGCAGGATCCAGTTCTGGACGCTGTTCGTGGGCTTCCACACCACGTTCCTGGTGCAGCACTGGCTGGGCGCCGAGGGCATGCCGCGCCGCTACGCCGACTACCTGGCGGCGGACGGCTTCACCGCGCTGAACACCGTCTCGACCATCGGCGCCTTCCTGCTCGGCGTGTCCACCCTGCCGTTCCTCTACAACGTCTGGAGGACCGCCAGGTACGGCCGGAGGGTCGGGGTCGACGACCCCTGGGGCTTCGGGCGCTCCCTGGAGTGGGCGACCTCGTGTCCGCCGCCCCGGCACAACTTCGCGACCCTGCCCCGGATCCGCTCGGAGTCGCCGGCGTTCGACATGAACCACCCGGAGCACGCGGCCGTGACGCCCCAGCCCGAGCCGAAGGGGGAGCAGGCGCGCTGACCGTGCCGGACGGCCGTCCGGCACGGTCGTCAGGGCTCGTAGGCCAGGTGCGGCACCTCGAAGCAGGTGCGGTTCATGTCGCCCTGCGACACCCAGCCCTCGCCGTCCCGCCAGCGGGCCACGGACAGACAGGCCCTGCTGTCCCCCGGCGGCTCGGGGGACGGCGTGAACGAGACGGGCAGCAGGAGCCCGCCCGCGGTGTGGTCCCGGGCGCCCGCGACGCGGGCGTCGACGCAGGCGCGGGTGATGCCGGTACGGGCGCAGGAGGCGGCCGCGTCGGTGAACCAGCGGGCGGCGGCCCAGCCCTCCAGCTGCCACTGGGAGTGCGTCCTCAGGTCCGCGGTGGCCTCCCGGAAGGCGCGCACGGCGGGATGGCCGGTGTCCTCGTGGTTGCGGCTGGAGCCGGTCGCCCACAGGGCGTTGCGGCAGCGCGGGGCGTCCTCGTAGTCCTCGGCGACGGTGGACGTCCAGTTCTGCACGTTGGTGACCTTGGCGGTGACCCGTGCGCCGACCTCGTCCATGGCCTGGCACAGACGGGCGTTGCCGTGGTCGTCGACGGCGTCGAAGACCAGGTCGGCGCCCTGCTGCTTCAGGTCGGCGGCCACCGCGCGGAAGTTGGGCAGCGCGAAGTCGACCTGCTCGGTGACGACCTTGTAGCCCTCGGCCCTCAGCCCGCGTTCGACGAGCCGGGCGTAGGCGGCCGACGCGGACTGGTTGTAGGAGACGACGGCGGCGGTGCGGGCGCCGTGCTCGCGCTTGAAGTAGCGGTAGACCTCGGTGCCGCCGTACAGCTTGCCGTCCCAGCCGGGGGTGCCGTTCCTGGGTGCCCGGCTGCCGTGGATGCCGTAGAGGTGCGGGTAGGTGTCGTAGGCGGCGCCGAGGGGCTGGCCGCCGATGTCGGGGACGCCCGCCCGGGAGACGCGGGGGGCGCCCGCGTAGTCCAGGGCGGTGGTGGCGACCAGGGCGACGACCTTCTCCTCGTCGATCAGCCGGTGCACGCACTCGTTGTTGCCCACGCCGCTGCCGCCGTCGTCGCACAGCCGCACCTCGACGCGCCGGCCGTCGATGCCGCCGCGCGCGTTGAGCCGGTCGAACCAGGCCGTCGCGCCGTCGCGCGGTCCGGTGAGGGCGCCGCCGCCGACCGGGCCGGTGGCACCGGCGATGATGCCGACGCGGATCGGCCCGCCGGTGCCCCGGGCGGTCGTGGGCGGGCGGTCCCGGTGCTCGACGTCGCTCTCCGGCAGACGGCTGCCGCAGGCCGCGGTCAGGGCGAGGAGCAGGGCCGCGGCGAGTGCCTCAGCAGCCCGGGATGTCCGGGGGCGATTCATCGCCGCTCAACCGCACCAGCGCGCACAGGGACTTGACGGACACCTTCCAGGTGCCGTCGTCGTCGACGGCGACGCCGGAGGCGTCCGGGAGGACGGTGGCGCCCCTGAGGGACAGGGAGAACGTCACGTCCGCCTCGGTCGGTGAGGTGAAGGCGACGTCGGTGACCTTCGCCTGTACCTGTCCGGCGCGGTTGTCACCGCTGAACGCCTCGAGCACCGGGCCCAGCAGTTCGCCGTTCTGCAGGAGCTGCTTCTTCTCCTCCACGGGGGTTTGGGGGTCGAAGAACTTCTCCCAGTTCTGCCGGATCTCCTTCTCGGCCGCTTCGCGGTCCGCCGGCCCGCTGGCCTGGGCGCTCGTCGTGCGGTCCGCCGACGGGGTGCCGCCGTCGCCGCCGTCGCCACCGCCGCACGCCGCGAGGCCCGGCGCCAGGACCAGGAACAGGGCGGCGGCCAGCGCCGTGCCCCGCCCCGCCGCCCGGGGGCCGCGCCCGGGCCCCGTGTTCCCCCGCCCGAGGTCACTGCCGAGAACCATCTGGCTCACCAATCGGGTGTCGGTCCGGACCGTGTGCGCCCGGTGCTTTCAGGGTCGGCTCCCGGGGGGCATAGTGCAAACTATGCGGACTGCCCGACTCCGGATCGCGCACCCCGTCCTCTGGGCGGGCTGGGCCGCCCTCGCCGCCGGCGCGGTGCTGTGCGTCATCGGCTGGTACGGCGTGTCGGGTGAGCGCCACGCCGCACGGCAGCTGCCCTATCTGGCCTCCGGCAGCATCCCCGGAGCCGCGCTGATCGTGGCCGGGGCGGTGCTGCTCGCCCACGGCCGGGGCGCGCTCGCCGCCACGCGCGTGGAGGAGCTGCACCGCCTGCTGGTCGCCGCCGGGACCGCCGGCGGCGACGAGCCGGGACGGCCGGCCGGCGGGCCGGTCGCGGTCGGCCGGGAGATGCTGATGGTGCCGGGCGGGACGCTGTGGCACCGCGCGGACTGCCCCCTGGTGGCGGGGAGGACGGAGGCGGTGCCGGTGGACACCGGGCTGGTCGCGAGCGGGGGGCTGGGGCCCTGCCCGGTCTGCGAGCCGGTCGACGGGACCGGCTGACGCCCCGCCGATGTCCTCGCTGACGTACGACCTCACGCTGGCCGGTCTGTCGGTGGGCTCCGCGGCTGCGCTCACCGGGATCGGTCTGATCGTGACGTACCGGGCGACCGGGGTGCTGAACTTCGCGCACGGCGCGATCGCGATGGTGTGCGCGTACGTGCTGCGCGACCTGGTGGTCGACCGGGGCTGGCCGCTGGGATGGGCCGCCGCGCTGACGCTGCTGGTGGTGGCCCCGGGGATCGGGGTGGTGCTGGAGCGGTCGGTGTTCCGGCCGCTGTCCGCCGAGGGAGGTGATCCGGCGCGGGCGCTGGTGGCGTCCCTCGGGGTGTTCGTGCTGCTGGTGGGCGGGGCGGCGGTGCTGTGGGGGCGGGGGGCGCGGGACGACGCCCCGGTACTGGTCCCGGCGGAGCCGTGGACGCAGCTGGCGGTGGTGACGGTGCTGGCCGTCGGCGTCGGGGCGGTGGTCCGCCGGACGCGGTTCGGGCGGGAGCTGCGGGCCGTCGTGGACGACCGCCGGCTGGCCGTGCTCACCGGGGTCGACGCGGACCGGGTGGCGGCGGTGGGCTGGGCGTTCGGCTCGTTCACGGCCGGTCTGACCGGGGTGCTGCTGGCGCCGTACGTACGGCTCGACCCGTACGGGCTGCCGCTGCTCGTCATGGAGGTGATGGCGGTCGCGGTCGCCGCGCGGATGCGCAGGCCGGCGGTGGCGGTGCTCGTCGCGCTCGCCGTCGGGGTGGCGCAGAGTCAGCTGACGCGGCTGCACCCGCCCGGGTGGGGCGAGCCGTTGCTGCAGGCGGTCGGCGCCAACCTCTTCGTCGTGGCGCTGCTGTGCGCCGCGCTGGTGCTGCCCGCCGTCGGCGCGCACGACGCGCTCCCGCGCACGGCCGCCGCCCGGGTGCCGTCCTCGCCGGGCGCCTGGCTCGCGGCCGGGGTGCTGTTCCTGCTGCCGCTGGGCTTCGCCGGGCGCGACCTGCACACGGCGGTGCAGGTGCCGGCGCTGGGCGTGGTGCTGCTGTCGCTGGTGGTCGTCACCGGCCGGGGCGGGCAGATCTCGCTCGGGCAGGCGGCGTACGCGGGTCTGGGCGCCCTGTTCACGGCCCTGCTGGCGGCCGGCCGCTTCCCCGGACTGCCCCGGCTGCCGGAGGCGGCCGCGCTGGCGGTGGCGGTCGTCCTGGTCGCCCCGTTGGGCGTGCTGGGCGGCCGGCCGGCGGTCGGCCGCCGGGGGCTCGCGCCGGCGCTGGCGACGTTCGCGGTGGGCGTCGGGGTGAGCCGCTTCGTCCTCGACCAGCCGTACGCCACGTCCGGACTGTCCCTGGACCGTCCGGCGGGCTTCGACGGCGACCGCGCGTACTACGTGCTGGAACTGGTCCTCCTGGGGTGCGCGCTGCTCGCGGTCCGGGCGCTGCGCCGGGGCCGCACGGGCCGTGCGCTGGCGGCGCTGCGGGACCACGAGGACGGGGCGCGGGCGGCGGGCGTGCGCGTGCCGTCGCTGACGC